>JAOZLT010000140.1 GCA_029934675.1 Candidatus Altimarinota bacterium
TGGAAAGCCTATTATAAGCGGTGAAGACCGCGACTTACTTTTTTGCTGTCTTGTTACTTTTAAATATTAACTACCTGTTTAATTCACACTTCTTCATTTTTTTTGGCAGCAAAAAACACGAAGCAAAAAAAACTGCCAAACTTCCGCAAAACGTGTAATCAACGTTGTTACCAAGTACCATCATCTCCCACGTTTGCTGCATTTTGGATCCGCCTTTACCTTTAAATTTTCTTTGTACATCTAAGAAAGTGAATGTCGTTATGACATGGTGTTCGTTGGTGTTTTTTTATTTAAGGGGAAAATTTTCTGATTTATTTTTTGTTGTCAGATAGGATGATACAACTCTAGTCCTTGCCCTCTATTTTGTGTATAATCCGATAAGATTAATTAGTTAGTGTATGTCGATTGCTAGAAAAATCTTAGAAAATACATTTATCCAAGTTCTTGGTAAGCTTATTACAGCAGGCCTTTCTATAGTTGTATTGAAGATAATTTCTGGGTATTTGGGGACGTCTGGATATGGTGATTATACTACTATTTATCAGTTTTTAGCGTTTTTTGGGATAATAGCTGATTTTGGCATATATACGATTACGGTTAAAGAGATGTCCAAAGATGAGGATAGAATACCTGTTATATTGGGCAATGTAATGGGTTTAAGGACGTTTTTAGCCATTTTAGCCATGCTTTTGGCTATTGCTACAGTTTTTTTGATGCCTCGTTACGCGGATACTTTGATACCATTAGGCGTCTTAATTGCTACTTTGGCCACTATTATTACATTGCTTAATGGCACTATTAGTAGCGTATTACAGGTTCATTTAAAAATGCAATATGCAACAATAGGTCTTGTTTTTGGGAAGATTATATCAGTCGCTTATATGGTTTGGGTAGCATATTATGCGTTTACTGATAATTTAGTGGGAGGTTTTTATCACCTTCTTTGGGCTGGTGTTATAGGTAATTTGGTGATGTTTTTAGTTACATCATATTATGTGCGTAGGTATTGTAAAATTACTTATAAATTTGATTTTGTTTATTGGAAAAAAATATTTGTTACATCACTTCCTTTTGGTGTCGCACTTATTTTAAATAATATATATTTTCGTTTGGATGTTATTTTGATGACTTTTATCCTTCCACATAGCCAGACTTTTGTTAATCCTGAAACCGAATGTTTAAAAACTTTGTGTGCTGATACTGAAATTGGGCTGTATGGTGTTGCTATGCGTGTACTTGAAATGCTTGTAATTATTCCGATTTATTTCATGAATTCAGTACTTCCTGTAATGGCGCGCTATATAGAAGAGCAAAGTCAGAAAATTCGTGATTTAATGCAGTATTCATTTGATTTTTTAATTGCTACAGGTTTGCCGATTTTGGTTGGTGGATTTATTTTAGCTAAACCGATAATTTATTTTATTTCTGATTCAGAATTTGTTGGCGGAAATGTTTTTACTTATGGGTCTGATTTGGCAGTTCGGATTTTGATGTTTGCTATGCTCTTTTCATTTGTAAATGCTCTTTTTGGGTTTACATTGGTGGTTTTAAATAAGCAGGTAAAACTTATGTATATTAATGCTGGAGCAGTTTTGTTTAATTTGGTTAGTAACTTTTTAGTTATTCCAATATGGGGATTTAGAGGAGCTGCTTTAACATCGGTTTTTTCTGAGATAATTATTATGATATTTGCATATTTGGCAGCTAAAAAAGCACTTGGTTTTCATCTTTCTTTGAGGACTTTTCTGTCCACATTTTTATCGGCTACGGTTATGGGAATTGTGGTTTATCTTGGCTACATGTATATGGAAAATATATGGTTTGTATGGCAACTTGCGCTTTTGGTACCACTTGGAGGAATAACATATTTGATTTTAATGTTTAAGACAAAAGCTATTACGCCAGAGATGATACATTTGCTTAAGAAACGATAACTTTTTGATAATTTAGAATAACCAAAATAATATTTTTGATTTCTGATTTCTCATTTCCCACGCCTATTGCGGGGCAGGCTGATTTTTAACTCACAATTTGCGTATCAATTTAGAATTCAGAATTTAGAATAACCAATTTCCAAAAGATTTCGAATGTAGAATTTCCAATTAATTTATAATTCATATATTTTAGTCTCAAATGCGAGTGCCATTCCTTCGCTTAAAGCTACGGAAGACTTCGCGAGTCTCAAGTCCTATATCTTAAATCTCAAGTGCTTAATTCATAACTCATAATTAAATTTTTAATTCTTAATTATAATAAGTAATTATGTATCAAGAAGAAAAACAGCTTCGGAAGATGGGGTTTCAGTCAATTGCTGGGGTTGATGAGGCCGGAAGGGGACCGTTGGCGGGTCCGGTTGTGGCTGCGGCGGTTATTTTTGATGCCCATTATAATAATCCAAAAATTAATGACTCTAAGCAGGTGTCTGCTATTGAAAGAGAACGATTATTTATTGAAATAAAGAATTCGGCTTTGTCGTATGCGGTCGGAATTGTGGGCTGGAAACAGATAGATGATATGGGTATTTTGAATGCATCTAAACTTGCTATGAGAAAAGCTGTAATGAAATTAACGCCGGTGCCTGATTTTGTATTAATTGATGCGGTTGCTATTAATATTATCGATATACCTCAGAAGGCTATTATAAAGGGGGATGGCAAGGTTTTTTCTATAGCTGCAGCTTCTATAATTGCTAAGGTTAGTCGAGATCATTTGATGATGAATTATCATAAAAAATATCCCGAATATGGCTTTAATCAGCATATGGGATATGGGACTGAGTTGCATCTTTCTGCTATTAAAAAATATGGTGCATGTCAGATTCACAGGATGAGTTTTGCACCGCTTTCGGATTTATTATCAGCTAACCGAAGTAGATGAACTTCGTAAGAAGGAAGGTATTTTGGAGTAGCGGAGGAATGAATGCTGTAATGAGATTGCGTTGAAATGCTTGCTGTTTTTATGAATAAAGATTTATACAGCATCCTTACAATTAAAGACTTAGAATACGTCTTATATTTGATGTAAAATATTATTATATTTATTTTAAAAGACCCGTTTATATAAACGGGTCTTTCGTATGTATAAAATATATTTTTCAATTATCTGTTATTATACATTGCTCCAGAGCCATCTTTTGGGCCATATCTATTACCGCGATGACTATGTCTTTTTCCATGTCCAGAGCCATCTCTTAAGCCTAATCCGAGCTCTAGTCTAATGCTCTTAGCTTTATCTAATTGTCCTTCTTCGGCTAACTTATGGGCTTCAGCAAATCTGGCAAAATTATCTGCATTGATAACACTTGTTACCCTGCCTCTACCTTCCATTAATTTTACCCATACATCATAGTCATTATTAGCAAAAGCTTTTTCCATGTCTGCATGTCTTTCTGGTGTATAGTTAGGATCTTGTATGGATGGATCGCTATGATAAGCAAATGCCGATGATGAAGTTGTAATAGCAATAGCTGCTATCGCGATGGCAAGCATGCCACCGAAAAATTTTTTTGAATTTCTCATAATTTTAAAAAATTAAGTTATAAAGTTTTGGATTGTCGACTTCCACTTAGTAATACTTCGAATCAAAACTTTTCTTTCAAAAAAATCAATAATTTTTTAATCAATATCGTTATTCCCTCTTATTATTATGTACATCTTTCCCTGTCCACGGACGTATCTCTTCCGCGATAAAAATATTCCTACCAGAATTTTTGCCGATAATCTTTATTTTTTCACCTTCAATTAAATGTGTATTACCCCGAATAAGTGCGTCATTAAATTTAATCTCCCATTTTTTACCGCTAAAATCTTCAATAATCATTTTTGTATCCTTTTGAATTATTTTCCCTGCTAAAAAACCTTGTTCAGGCATAGACCACAAAGCAATTTTCCTTTCATCAATGCTATCATAAATAGATACACTATCAGCAAATTTTTGCTCCATCTTTTCTGCTCCACCGGTAAAAAAGAATATTGTTCCCATAAGAAGACTCAAACAAATATTCCCAATAACAACTAATAAAAAAGAATGTTTATATCCTGTTTTTGTATAGCGCATTCCTAGAACAGAAATGAACAAAGAAATTACAGTGGAAACAATCCAAAAGATTGGTAAGTAAGTAAAAATAAATATAATATTGGTATTCATTTTATGAAAAAACAAATCAAAATCTGTATATGTAAAAGAAAAAACAATAATAGAAAAAGATAACGCTCCAATAACTACAAATACAAAAAATAAAAACCAAAAAAGAATATTTTTCAATGTAAATCGTAATCTAGATTTTTGAATTATTTTTCTCGATTTAATTTCTTTTAATAATCTTTGCGAATTCTTCATAATATTATATTTATTTAAATGAAATATTTTTTTGATCT
>JAOZLT010000141.1 GCA_029934675.1 Candidatus Altimarinota bacterium
GGAATGGGAATGACAGGCTTCACTAGTATGTTCATTGGAATGATGTCATTCCCACGCAGGTGGGAATCCCATTATCGCTACTTTAATATTATAAAGTATTCACAACTTCAACAAATCCTCAACAATCCTCTCACTCGTTTCCCCATCCCACAAATAAGGTATTTTTCCGGCTTTCCAATCACCTGCATGTAGTTTTTCCATAAATGGAGCTATATTATCGGGGTTGGTTCCTACCAATTCATTGGTTCCTATGGTAATTGTTTCTGGTCTCTCGGTATTATCACGTAAGGTCATACAAGGCACTTTCATTACTGTTGTTTCTTCTGTAATTCCACCTGAATCTGTAATCACGGCAAAAGAATTTTTTACCAGATAATTAAATTCCAAATATCCCAATGGTTCTATCATATGGAGATTATCTGCTTCGATACCAATTCCTTTAAGTATTTTGGCAGTTCGTGGATGTACCGGAAAAACTATTGGCATTCCTTTGGCGCCTTTTACAATTTCATCAATAAGATTTTTTAATTGTGCTTCTTCATCTACATTTGCCGGACGATGTAAAGTCATTACAAAATATCCCCTTTCCTTTAACTTAAGCTTATCCCATGCTTCCGGTTTTTGAAGACGAGGCATATTTTTTAACAATGTATCAATCATAGTATTACCAACATAACGAATTTTAGATTCGTCATGACCTAATTTTTTTAGATTTTCATTGGCAACCTCACTAGTCGTATAAAAAACATCTGTAATAGAATCTGTTACCATACGATTAATCTCCTCGGGCATGGTGATATCATTAGAGCGAATTCCTCCTTCCACATGAATTACCCCTACACCCAGTTTTTTGGCTGCAATGCTACAAGCCATGGTAGAAGTAACATCTCCAACTACCAATACCCAATCCGACTTTCCTTTGAAAGTCGTTCCGACTGTAATGGAGGAATCTTTTGTTTTACCTTGAGTTCTCTCCACTTCGCTTTCGCTTCGGTCGAGATGACGTTGCAACAGCAACGTCTCATAACGCTCCATAATTCTAGCAGTTTGCTCAGCCTGAGTTCCACTACCAACCTCAAGATTTACATTTGGTTCCGGAATACCGAGTTGTTCAAAGAAACTACCCGACATTTTCTTATCATAATGTTGTCCGGTATGGATCAATCGGTATTGAATTTTGTCATTTACTTTTTCTAATGCAGCTATAATAGGCGCAATTTTCATAAAGTTGGGTCGCGCTCCAGCAATGATGTCTAGTTTCATATTTTTTAAGTTTTAAGGGAGAAGGCTGAAGGGAGAAGCTTATTTTAACTTTTCACTGAACATCCCTGATTAGTATTGACCGGTTTTTATTAATTTTTCATTCTTTTTCACGCAAAGAGCACAAAGGTATTATGCAAAGCCCGTAAAGAAATATTAGTTTCGTTCTGTCTCTAAATCTCTCCATCACAATTTCTCTATACGCTATTCCTCCAAGTTTTAAACCGGAAGCTTAAACTTCATGGTAATTTCCCCGGTTTCTGTATTTATATCAAGTTTTTGATCTTCCATCCCAATTTCATTTCCGGTGGACATTTTATACATCCCTGCCAAAAAATTCATTCCAGTTTTCATCACAGTTTTCATTTCTTCCAATTTTTTGATAGATTCTTCTTTATTTATTTTTTTACTTTTACCATCTGAACTATCCTCATCTAAAATATCACCGGACAAATTAATCGTATTTTTCTCTTTGTCAATCACTTCTTCCATTTTATTAACTAAATCTAAGTTTTCAGATTCAGTAGTACTCATCTCTTCTTCATTCTCAATATTTGACAACATGGCCTCCACCTGATCAATAAATTGGGAACGTCCTTTTGTTGTGAAATCAATAAAATCTTTATGTGTATCGTCTCCCAGAACACCATCAAAAAGACTTTGTTTTACCAAAAGTCCTGAAGCAATTTGTTGTTCAATAGAATTTCGTGTAATTAAATTAAATACCGTTAATTTTTTACTTTTTTGTCCTAGTCGATCAATTCTTCCTATTCTTTGATTCTTCTTTGCAGGATTCCACGGAAGTTCAAAATTAATCAAAATATCAGCAGCCTGTAAATTTAATCCTGATCCACCAGCTTCTGTTGATAAAAAAATCTTATACTGCTTGTTATTTTCAAATTTTCTTATCAATTCTCCCCGTAACTTAACCGGAACACTTCCGTTTAATTCTACAAATCCAATTTTGTGATCACGAAGCATCTTACCAATAAGTTTGTGTACTTTTATCCATTCAGAGAAAATAATTATTTTTCTGTTAGAATTTTCAATATCAATATTTTCAAAAAGAATATGTTTTAGTTCTTCTAATTTTGGAGACTCATTGGTTTCCGGATCAATTAAAAAAGTAGAATCACAAACCATCCTCATACTTGTCATTAGCATTTGAATTCGTTGCAAATCAAAAGGTGTTAAAAATTTTTTACTAACGATCTGAACCAATCCTCTTGCATAAGAAGCATGTAGATCTGATTGTAAAGGGGAAAGATTTACCGGTATATCTATTTGTTGTATACTTGGTAATTGATCAAGAACTTTTCTTTTTTCCCTTCTAATAATGATATCCGAAAGCCGCTTATTTAAATTCTTTAAATTATAATATCCATTGATCTTATTTGGCTTTTCAGGATCAAACAAACAATGCTGATAAGAAAATTCCCATAAGGGTCCAAAATAATAAGGATCTATTACATTGATGATCGAATAAATATCAATCAGTTTGTTTTCAATGGGAGTTCCGGTGATGACAAGTTTATGTGATGATTCAATCCTTTTAAGTGTATTGGCTGTTTTGGTTTCGTAATTCTTTACACGTTGTGCCTCATCCAGAATTATAAAATCAAAATTATTTTTATTGATCACCAACCTGTCTCTGATCACTGATTCATAATTGGTGATAAAGAAAAAGGTGTCACCTTTGTATTGCTCCTCTCTTTCATCAGGGGTACCCTGAATGATAATTGCATTTTCGTTTGAAAATTTTTCTATCTCATCCTTCCACTGCTCTTTTAATGATGCCGGACAAACCACCAGTGTTTTTTTAAAATCAAAAATTTCTTTTTTCAAAACTGCTGTTCCAATGGCCTGGATAGTTTTTCCTAAGCCCATTTCATCCGCAATAATGGCATTCTTTTTAAAAAGCACAAAGGAAATCCCTTCTTTTTGATAATCGAACAGATCGGCATTTACAAGACTGAAATCCAGTTCTCGGGTAGCAGAAAGATCATTCAACATCTTCTTTTCAAAATACCGTTCCAGTTTACTATAAACCTCCGGTCTTATTTTTATCAAACTAAATTTTTCCGCCTCATTAATAAATTCAAGAAATGAATCCAGTTTATCATCATCAACAAATGTAGTGTCCTTAAAGAATCTTGATATGATCAGCTGTTCTTCCATGGGTAATTCTTTTGGATAATACCAGGTGATCTTATAATCGTTTAACGGATCCGTAAAAATCTCAATGAACGGAAAACTCTTTTTAAGCCGTTTATATAAACTTTTCCTTTCTTTTAACTCATTAAAAGCATACATGATATGCTTGGTTGTTCCCAGTTTATTAAATTCCGCATCCAAACTATTGCTATACCCGATTTCATTTTTGAAATCTCTAAGGAACACCGTATATTTTACACCTCTTTCATTGGTTAAAATATGGTCACCATAAATGTTATCAGCCCATTCAATTCTGTATTCGGCTCTATTTGCACGCATTCTACGTTCATTTAAAACACGTTTGATCATCCCTTCCCTAGAATATTTTTTATGTTCAACCTGTTCCTTATGATCTAACAAATGGAGTTCATTATTCACCTGCAACAAACATGCATAGGAATATCTTTCCCATTCATTTATTGTATTATTTTTAAATGAAAAAACAGATTCATTTTCTATTTTTAAAACATATTCCTCTGTATTTTGATCATCTAGTTCAACGATCAATTCAATAATCATTGAAGACTGAGATAAGATCTGGCATTTACCATTGTTAAAAATAATTTCTCCATAAGCAAGTTCAACAGGAGAAAGTTCCTCTTTTAATTTTTTAATAGTGTCATTAACGATTTTTTCTAATTTCATTGAAAGAATTGTTTTTATATTTTTTTATCAATTATTATATTGATACCGGTAAATTCAAGCCCTAATATTTTAAACTATCCTTGACTCTTTCAGGTTTGCAACGCTGAAAGGTCATTGTACTCTATCCATCACCACGTAAGGGAATGATATCTCTTTGTCTATCAATCACCTAAAGCAACTAACCAAAAAGGTAATATTGTAATCTTTTTACCTCCTATTTCAATTTCTTC
>JAOZLT010000142.1 GCA_029934675.1 Candidatus Altimarinota bacterium
CGTCCGTTTTCGTACAGTAAATCAGGACAGCTAATAACGGTAGAAGGAAATAACGTAACAATAACAAGAGGATGAAATATACCTATTTTATAGACTTTAACGATGGTAGCGGTAATGTAGCTTTCATTCCTGATAAGGACGCTGTTTACGAATGGAAGTCGGAAAAACAGTATGACGGGTTTATGAGGAAGGCTGTTAAAGGGATTGCTCTTTCAAGAGATTATAATAATGCTGATGGCTTTCCTAATGCAACCGTTTTTAATACCCTTTGGGAATATTTCTTTGACATAACAAAACACACAACGGAAATTAAATTACAGATATTTAAGGACACCGTTCTTGACTTTGAAAGTCTGTTTTATATTACCGATGGCGATATTGACGTTAATAACGGGGGTTATACTATTAAACCTATTCCCGATGATAATTACAGGATATTGTTGGAAGTAATGGACAAGGAGGTTGACTTAATTACAAATCTTGGGACGGATATTAGCGCACAATATACCTATACAGCAATACAAGACGATGGATATGATAACGGTTCAGGAACGGAAAGCCCTTATGTGACAGACGATGAAGTTCCCGATGCGTGGGAACTTGGGTATGGGTCAGGTTGTACTACGTGGTACAGACAAATATCCCTTTATGATTTAGGCGGTGGATGGGTAAAGTCAGGGAATTTATGGTATAAAGGAATAACAAGGTCTTGTGATAATGCACACGGTGACAATCCCGCTACTAAAGTGTTTACTTATCCAAACTGCTATAATCTTGTAACTTCTATTCAGCTTATTCTAACAACGATATTAGAAGGAACGGATATGGCAGGGATGACGTTTTCAAGTCTGTTTTTTAATAATGCCACAAATTACGTTACAGGGGAAGCAAACAAGCTAATGAATACGCTTATAGAGCAGCGTAGCGATACGAAAGACCCCGATGCTACCAATAAGGCTACCGAAGGCAAAATATCCATGAACGACCTTATGAAAGACTTACAGGCTATGTTCGATGTGATGTGGTATGTTGACGATGCGGGAGATTTCAGAATTGAACACCGTAAGTTTTTTTATAACGGGCTAAAAATTTCGGGGAATAAAACGGTAGGGATTGATTTAACAAGTGATTCTAAATATTTAGACCCTTATTCTGATAAGCTGTATATTGAGGACACACAGAAATTTAGCGGTCAAGCAGAAAGACCAATAAAAAGCGAATCTATTAAGTTTACAGATCAGGAAACTTACGAATGGTGGGACAGTATTTATCACCTTGATTATGATGTTATTGACTATGAACAGGCGAAAAAGGAACATAATGTAACAAAATTTTCTACCGATATTAGCAAGGCTATAAACAATCCTGATGCTATTGAAGATGAAGGTTTCTTTATGTTTAATTGTGAACCTGAATCGGGAGGGACGGCAGAAATTATAGCAAGAGAAAGAGATTATACAAACCCCCTTACACAGTCCTATCCAAATGCAGGGTTCAGCGTGAAATGGTTACTTCACGACTATTATGAATACGGGCGGTCTAATAAATCTGGTGTATTGGCAATGACAACAGGCAGCACAACCCCAAGTGCTTATTCAGTAATAGCGTCCCTTCCAATTTACATTCAAAAAGATATTGTATTTCTGTTGAACGATGACGACAGCATAAATATTAACGAGTACATTGCGACTTATTTGGTGAAATATGACGGCAGTAAAGACACGGTAAACGGTAATATTGTTAAGATAGAACACGATTTATATGACGATTATATCAAAGTTACTTTAGGTTACGAACTATGAGTATGAGAACAGTAGAAACGGGGTTGCCATTTTTTGACGACATTAATAAGCAAGCAAGGAATAAGCCTTATTTCAATGCCTACTTAAAGGAATGGATTTGTCCTAAAAACAGGCTTTTACCCTTTCAGTTTGCTGTTCTTGTCGATGACGCTACAATAACGGACTTTCTTTTGCATAGTGCTGATACTGATGGGGTAGTGGACAATTTACTTACCCACTTCCTTGATAATGCAACGTCAGTAGCAAGGGACGTAACAAAGTATTGGATATATAATGGTACGTTTTCTATATCGCTTACAGCAGGAAGATATTACCTTTATGCCAAAAGTACAGATGGAGAAGAAAAGTGGAGTGAAGTGTTTACCGTTACTGAATTAGAGGAATAATGAGTTTTGAGTTCTTAGACATAGGTCTGCCATTCTTTGACGATATAGGCAAGCAGGTAAGTAAGCAACCATACTTTCATAGCTACCTTGCTGATTGGATAAGTGCCGACAATAGGCTTCCAAACTTTCAGATTAATGCTGGGGCGGTAAGCGGAATAACCCATTTCGTCCTTATCAATTCTAAGACATTAGCAGAAACGGATTACTTGGCTTATTTTAATGCCAATACAATAGAAACCCTACATTACGGGGAATATTACTACACCCATTTAGGGTTGACAGATGTAGTAATACCAAATGGAAGGTATTACTTTTACGCTTTTGGAACGGGTGGAAGGATATGGTGGAGTGAAGAATTTGTAGTATGTGGGAATATTGAAGAAGAACATTGTTATTTAAAAATCAGCACGGACGACTACCTTTTAATAGGAGGAACGGACAGGCTGAAAATTTGCTGATATGGCTAATAAACGTGGTTATGAATTAGCGACTGAACACTTATCTTGGGATGAAGATGTTTTCTTTAACATCGACAAAACAGGATTTAGTAGGGCTAAGAAATATAAGGCGGGTGTCCTTAAAGAACATTTTAAGGTTGGCGACCAGCAATACACAGATGATAACTATGTAACTGACGGGGAAACATTGACGGTTAGTGTTGACCAATTAGATATTGCTCTGAAAACGCTTTCTGATGCGGTGGCAGCATTAAACTTTGATAACAATGGCATAGTAGCCGCTAAGATAAGCCTAACGGCTTTACAGGTTGACGCACTTGGGACAACACCCTTTGAATTGTTAGCGTCACCAGGAGCGTCTAAAGCCTATCAGTTGATAGATATTAAATGGGCTTGCTACCCAACAACAACATTGGACGTTGGCAGTCAGAATTTGATAATTTATGTGGATGGAATAACTAATTATCTTGCAATTATAAGAAACAACAATATAGAAACACCAACAACATTGGTAAAGGGAGTACAAATACAAGCAGAATATGAACTTGGGATTGACAAAAAGATATATTGCAAATTTAAAGACGGCACAGACCCCGTTTCAGGGAGTGCTTCAATGTCGTTTTGGTTTATTTATAAAGTAATAGATGTGTAATGATTAAAATTTCATATACGAGTCACCGCAATATTGACAACCTGTATTTTGCAGGCGGTTGGACGGGTATTCTGTACTTAAACACCGTTCCTAAAGGAAGTGGAATTAAGTACATTTCCGAAGTGGAAAACAAGAACGGTGTCGATATTGTCAAAAGCAAGATTGTACAGGAAGAACATACGATAAGGTTTATAGCAAGTGAAACGATGGTAAGGGTATTACAGAAACTGCCTTTATTTAGCGATGTAAAAGTGACGGTTGATTCATTGGAAGAAAATAAAGTTTACAACTTGAAATTTGAAGTCGGGGGGTGGCTGGGTGGAGGTGCTTACGCTCAATGTGTTCTGACCTATGCAATAAATACCTATGTCACGAAAAATGCAAGTATAGTTAATTTTGGATAATATGAAAGTAATACCTACATATTCAGACCCAAAAATGCAAGATGCGGTAGTGCAAACATTAAACGCATTACTTACTGACCAAGTAGAATATCTATTTGGCATTGTAAATGTAGGGTACGATAAGGACGGGAAAACATATCCCTCAATTTATTATAATGACGGAAGCAGGAAGAACTTTATGTTATTTCCTGACAGTAAAGTCAAGAGTTTCGGATTTTGGGAATTTAATGGAACGGAGGTATTAGGGGAGGATGAAGGCGTAATTTACGACCTTACATTTGTTTTTTGGGGCAACCTTGAAAGGATTAACAGAAATAAGAATTACGACTTTACGAGCGAAATAGAACAGGGAATTATACAGCGTTTTAAAGGTGCGGGGGCTACGGAGGTTTCCTATACAGAGGACGGTGTATTTGATGACTACTCAAAATATTCAGAGCAGGATAATCAGTCATTAATGCGTCCAAATACAGGCTTTAAAATCAGCCTTAAAATGCACGAAATAGAATGTTTGGGAAATACTTATCTTACATATAACGGGGTAACGGTAACACATAATGGAATAGTAGTAACAGTTTAAAATAAAATCATGGCAGAACTTCAAGTAATATTAAGTAGCGGAGAAATAACAGAAATAAAGATAA
>JAOZLT010000143.1 GCA_029934675.1 Candidatus Altimarinota bacterium
GGCAATTATATCCTTTGGTCCTTTTACAATAATTGTGGCGTTTAAGTCTTTTGCCCATTTCTGTACATTTTTTTCGGTTGGTTCATCGCCAGTTAACTTTGTAAACTCATTTCTGTGAGGAGTTAGTATTGTGGTTTTAGGTAAGCTGTTTGTGTAAATCAGTGCACTGGCATCTATTACGGTTGGTTTTTCTAATTTATTCAATAGACTTTTAACAGCGCTAATTGTATCTTTTTCCCGTCCAAGACCTGGTCCGATTACTACGACATCCGCCATTCCACTAAATTTGAGTATATGTTTTACATCTTTTACAGTCAGATGGTCTTCGGTAAATGTTTGAAGGATGAAATTGAGTGAATAGGTTCGAGCGACTTGCGCATGGCATGGTGGCATAAATGGGAAAACCAAATCAACACCAGAGTATTCTGCGCCGAGTGAACATAAGATGGGGGCTCCATGAAACATGGCATTGCCACCAATTACCATTACTTTACCGTTTTGTCCCTTGTGGGAATCTGGTTTTCGATTTTTCATGTTTGTTCGGTTAGGTTGGGCGACAATAATAGTTGTCACTTTCAGGTGTGAGGAGTGGGTTTGTGTGCGAGTCTGCTATCCTTGTTCCTCAGTGGCTGGGTGGTTTGGTGCGCTTCACTCTCGGTGGTTGCGTAAGTCGGTAGGCGAGATTGCCAATCTCGCTTCCAGATACGAGGGGGGGGTGATATTAGCCAATCTCGCTTCCAGATACGAGGGGGGATGATATTAGCCAATCTCGCTTCCAGATACAGGGGGTGTGATATTAGCCAATCTCGCTTCTAGATATAAGGAGGTGATGTCAGCCAGTCTCGCTCTTGGGTATAAGGAGGTGTCAGCCAGTCTCGCTCTTGGAATGAGGAGGTGTCAGCCAGTCTCGCTCTTGGAATGAGGATGAATATATTATATAGAATTCAGACAAACATGACTTACCTGCTGATTGATTATATCTTTACATCAATCCTAAATATGAGAAAATTCTAAACGACAATTTGTCCCCAACGAGGTTTTTTGATATAACTACTCTGCTACTTAAACAAATTATTATGATTATTCGAATTGAAGATGCGGAAAAATATGACGGCAAAGAAGCAACTGTACAGGGCTGGATGTACAACAAACGTGGAAGCGGTAAGATTTACTTTCTACAACTTCGTGATGGAAGTGGAATGTTACAAGGAGTGGCTGCGGACGGTGAAGCGCCGGATGAAGTTATGAAAATAGCTGAAGAATTAACGATGGAATCCTCCGTACGCGCCACTGGTCCAATATCCAAACATCCAAAATGGGAAGGTGTGTATGAAATGCAGATAAAAAAGATTGAGGTAATTCAGATGTGTAAAGATGAATTCCCGATAAGTAAGAAAGAGCATGGTCCTGATTTTTTATTAGATAACCGCCATCTTTGGTTACGCTCCAAAAAACAGTGGGCAATTCAGCGTATTCGTAATACTGTGATTAATGCAACATATGAATATTTCGCAAATGAGGGCTTTATAAAAATCGACTCCCCTATTCTCACACCAAGTGCGTGTGAAGGGACTACGGAGTTATTTGAGGTGCCGTATTTTGATGAAGGAAACGCATATTTAACACAATCCGGACAACTATATTTGGAGGCTGCGATTATGAGTCATGGGAGGGTATTTGACTTTGGCCCTGTATTTCGTGCTGAAAAATCTAAAACCAGACGACATTTGACCGAGTTTTGGATGATGGATGCAGAAGCTGCGTTTGTGGAACATGATGAAAATCTGAAAATTCAGGAGGAACTTATTTGTCATATTGTTAATAAGTGCCTGGAGATAAATAAACTGGAGTTAAAAGCTCTTGAACGGGACATTGAACCACTCAAAAAAGTCAAAGCACCGTTCATCCGCAAAACTCACGCAGAAGTAATCGAGGAACTTAGAGATATGGGTTCTGATATTGGTGAAATGGATGATTTAGGTGCAGATGATGAAACAATGCTAACCGAGAAATATGATAAACCGATATTCGTTGAAAAATACCCATCAGCAGTAAAAGCCTTTTACATGAAACGTGACCCGGAAGACGAAACCCGTGCACTGTGCGCGGATTTACTGGCACCGGAGGGCTATGGGGAAATTATCGGAGGAAGCCAGCGTGAGGATGATTATGATGTGTTAATGGAACGCATTAAAGAACATAACCTAGACCCTAAAGTATTTGAATGGTACTTGGACCTACGAAAATACGGTTCCGTACCTCACAGTGGGTTTGGATATGGTTTGGAGAGGATTGTTGGATGGATATCAGGCGTGCATCATATTCGTGAAACAATTCCATTTCCAAGGATGATAAATAGATTAACACCTTAATAGCCAATAATCTTAAACAAGCTTTAAGCTCACCACCTTCAATCCCATCTTTTGATTAGGAGATTTTGCAAAAAAGAACACTTTTGGTTGCTAAGGTTAGAAGCTTATTAAATGAACAGGACGATTCTCTACTCCTTAGTCCTGAACAATCATCAAGTCTAAATCGCCAACTCCTAATTTCCGCCGCACAACTAAATGTAGTTGGACTAAATGAGGATGCTGAAAATATAGCTGGCTCAGAGACTGAGCGGATTCTGGATAAAGTGATTGAGGATGATCTACATAAATATTAATGACCTCCGCTTTTCATCCATGGTGGTCTATTATTAGATCTCCTGACCTGCCTTGAAGCAATTTGATTGCTATCTTTTTTATTCTGACTAATGGTTGTTTCTTTGGCATCTATCTCTCCACCATCATTTGAATCTGCTTTGACTGCACTTGCCAACCTTATTTTACCACCCTTTTTGGCTACATATTTTGTATATCTTTTTATATACTGATTATCTTTATATCTATCTCCATCAATACCAGTTAATGCATAATGAATAATTGATAACTTTGTAGCTAAATCTTCGTCGCTCTTTTTGCCTAACCCCTTCTCTTTAATTATAGCCCCGACCTTTTTCTCAAAAGCACTGTTCTTAAGCATTAATGTAAGAATATATTCCCCATAATTTAAAAAGTTTGGGTATTTATCTTTTAATTTATTTATCTTATCTGTATATATTTTTGTTCTTTTCTTTTGCATTCTAATCTTAGCCAATATTCTTCCATCTACAACTGCCTCTTTTTTAAAACTAGCTAATTCATTTTTGTTTTTTGGTAACCATAATGCGTAACCTTGCCAAATCGCCACACTTTTACCTGTTTTTGAATATCTATAATCTCCATTTTTCCATTTAGCTACACTAACAGACCCATTATTATCAATTACTTTTATTAACGACGGCTGTCCTTTAAACATGTGTCGAATCCCGATATATCTTTCGGCCATCTTATTGCCTTTAAAATCTACTTCAAGCCTTACTCCGGTATCTTTTAGATAATATTCTTTAATCTTCTCGCTATTCAGCTTTTTTAACCCTTTTCTGTCCAGAGTTCGAGCAGGCTCGTCCTTTTTTGATATCAAAATATCAGCTTCTTTCTTTTTGCTACCATTAAAAGCTGTCATCATCTTTTCATAATCATCAAATTTTTTATTTTTAGTATTTGACCGTGGCACATCAATATACATTCCTTCCTTTATTGAAACCTTATCACCTTGATTATCATAAAAATTCCCATCACCGCCTTTTTTAATAAGAGTTTTTTTGTTTTTATCTACTATTTGAAGCATGGGAGTACGTGGGAAAAGGTTTTTTAATGTTATAAGTTTTTGAATTGCTTTTTCGTTTCTAAAATCTACTTTAAATCTATTTTTGAAAGAACTATCAGCCCTTAGGAAAAGTCCTCTTTTTTGTACTGCTGACAATTTTGCTAAATATTTTAAATTTTTAGGTACTTTTACTTCATTTTTTATCCTCCCTTTATCAAGAAGTTCCTGAGCTTTTTCCATAGCTCTTGTTTTATTTTCCTCTGACTGTACTGGTTTTACGACCTGAAAAGGATTAGCCCACTCTCCGCTTTCAACTGGGTCCACATTTAATTTTGTAGATGTTTTTAATAATTTTTTTGGCATTTAGTTTTATTTATATTAAATTATTATTATATTATACCACATTAAAAATAATAATGCAAATAAAATGCATCAATTTGTCTTCATAATATCTTCTTAACCTTGGGTCAGGAGTTTTTTTTCCTTGAATTAATTTTAATCAATTAGAATTCTCCGACTCTTGGGTGGGGAATAAGTCATTTTCTAATGATAAAAAACAGCCTATCTTAATTATCTGAACCCCGGTTCTCGGGATTAAAGGATTGTATGGATTTCGCAGATTGATTATTAGAGTAAAAAC
>JAOZLT010000144.1 GCA_029934675.1 Candidatus Altimarinota bacterium
ACTAAAAAGTTACGGATAATGCTGTGTTTAATCCCACAATCCAATAACGCAACCGTACATTTCGGCTTACTTTTGCTAGCTTGTTTTGGTTGAGATATTGTTGGTTCTAACACAGTTACCTTTTTTGGGCTGACTTCCGCAACTAGATTATTGATATTCGGATCACTAAAATTCATTGATTTACTGAATTTAGTATCAGCTGGAACAATTTTACCAAGCATTACACCATGTTCCCTTAATTTCTGTGTCAAAGCTCTAGTGTCCACACCTTGGATGGCTGGTATTTTATGTTTTTTCAAAAAATCCGCAAGACTTTTTTTAGCTTCCCAATGCGAGTATTCCTCAGAATATTCAGAAATAATTATTCCTCTCAAATGTATTTTCATACTCTCAAATCTCTTACTCAAACTCGTATCTAATTTACATTCACCAGGAATTCCATAATTACCTATCATTGGGTATGTGCAAACCAAAATCTGTCCACGATATGATGGATCAGTAAATGTTTCCGAGTAACCCACCATTCCTGTATTAAAAACGACTTCTCCGTCCACGAACCAATCCTTCTTTTTAGGTAAAAACCCAAACGATTCACCTTGTACTTCGGTACCGTCTTTTAGTATTAATTTTAATTTCATATTTCGAATTGATTGAGGATTGACTTCATATGGACTTCACATTGACTTGTATGACTTCATTTAAACAATCTATTCGAAGTCTATTCGATATCCATTCGAGGTCTATCCGGAAGGTTTAAGATCTACTACACGTAATTGCAACTTACGATATCCATTCCATTCATTTATCTCCATATTACACACAATATCATGTGGAATGGCTGGGTTAATTTTATCAATATGTTTCCCAAAACGAAAGGCTATTGCACCAACAGATTTATCACCATATTGAATTGGAAGTTGTAGATGCTCCCCTGATTTTCCGACAGGTTTAATACTCTTGATTGTTACATTTTTCAATAATAATTTAGGTTCAGGATTGTCTGTGCCAAAAGGCTCCAATCTGCTCATTTTTTTACAGGTTTCAAAGGTAAGTTCATGAGGCTCTATGGCACAATCAATATTTAATGTACTAACAAAATCATCTGGATTAATTTTTTCCTTTCCCATTTTTTCAACCTGTCTCATAAACTCATCAAAATTCTCTTTAGCTAAAGTAAAACCACCAGCCATTGCATGTCCACCGAATGCAATAAATAAATTATTAGATACTTCTCTTAAATTGCCGGTTATATCAAAGTCATTCACACTCCTCATAGATGCTACAAATTCGTTTTCTTTTTCCTGCATGGCAATTGTTGGCCTGTTGCATCTTTCCGAAATTCCATTCGCAATCAGGCCAAGTAAACCCGCTTGCCAGTTTTTACTTTTTAATACAATGATATTTGGAATACTATCCCAACTTCCAATTTCTTCCTCAGCTTCATCAATACATTTTTTAGTAATAGTCTTACGTTTATTGTTCAGTTCATTAAGAGTTTGTGCTTTTTCCAGATTTCCAATCAATAATTCAAAAGCATGATTAGGATTATCTATTCTACCAGCAGCATTAATTCTCGGTCCTATCTGAAAACCAATAGTGGTACTTGTAATATTGTCTGTCGGAAGATTTGCTTCCTGAAGTAGTGCCAATATGCCTTCAGGCTTACCTTCAGCTAATCTCTTTAACCCCTCGCGAACTAAAATACGATTTTCTCCTTTAAGAGACATACAATCTCCTATTATACCAAGTGCAACAATACCAAGTTGATAGTCCAGATAGCTTTCAGCCTTTTCTTTTTCCCACAATTCATTAGCCAAAACTGTAACAAGTTTAAATGCAACACTGGAGCCACAAATGTCTTTATTGGGATATTCACAATCAATTTGCTGAGGATTTACTATCGCAACAGCCTCAGGTAATTGTGCTGGTATTGTGTGATGATCCGTAATAATAACGTCAATACTCAATTCATTAGCCAACTCTACCTCCGTATAATTAGATGTTCCACAATCAACTGTAACAATAAGCTGAATCTCATCCTTTTTAAATTGTCTGATAAAATAATCTTTAAGCCCATAACCATCATTTTCACGATTTGGTAGTGTGTAATGCACATCGGCATCACATTTTTTCAAAAAATCATACAAAATAGCCGTTGCTGTAATTCCATCCACATCATAATCACCAAAAACCATTATTTTTTCCTTATTTCTAATAGCCTTCTTAATTCTTTCTACAGCCTTATCCATCCCCTTTAAAAGTGACGGATTATGTAAGTGATTCAAAGTGCCATCAAAAAACCACTCAGCCTTTTCAGCAGAATCAATTCCTCGGTTCTTTAGTAGTTTGGCTATAATATTTAACTCCTTATCTTCGTTTAGTACTTTCCACTTTTTTCCAAATAAACTCATAATATTCTAGGTCAATCAGATAGGAATGATAGCGTAACGTCAAAAGGGTTGGCAAGGGATAATTTTATTTAGTTTCCAGTCTTTTCTACAGTAATTAGGTGTGAGCCCCTTATTCCCCTGAAGGGGGTAGTACTGCGCGTAATATTGCCTTTAGAACATTATTCAAATCATTAAATATACGATAATTCTGAAATCGGATAATGCTATAACTACATCCTCTTAAATATTCCTCCCTTTCTTTGTCATTTTTTCTAACCTCAGGATTAGCATGTATTTCTCCATCTAATTCTATAATGGTTTTTGTAGGTGCATGATAAAAATCTGCTATATAGGGCCCAACCCCGTGCTGTCTTCTAAAACGTAAACCATTCAATTTTTTATTTTTTAATTGTTTCCATAAAACTGCCTCAGCGACAGTTGGCTTGTTTCTCATCCTAATACGATATTTAACAGTATCAGGCCAGCCTAATATTCTTTGACTCTCCAATCTCATTTTTAATATAAGTAGTGGATATGTCCCCCTTCAGGGGGTTGGGGGTGTCTCTACAGTATCCTAGTAAACAAATGTTCACCTGTCAACAAAAAATTATTAGGGCCAATCAGAAATGTGAAATACGAAATGCCAAATGTTTACCCTTGTTTTCAGAGAGAAAAAATGCTATAATATAAAGATTAATTAAATTAACTCAATTATGGCTAATCTAGACAAACTTTCACAAAAAAAATTATCAGAGAAAAAAGCAATGCCAAAACTAGAGCAGTTCGTCAGAGCTTCATATTTAATAGATAAGGCCAAATGCGAGTCCAAAACAATGCATAAGGGAATATGCGAGTTATTAAAAGCAAAAAAAATGACAGAGCTAGCAAGACTTAGTAAGTTTACAGAAGATTTAGGTAAAAAATTCTTACACACACTTGATAAAAATAAATTCAAAACTGAAGACCCCTACAAATTATTGAAAATTTTAGAAAAAGAAAGGTCTGATTGGAAAGAGATTATGAAGCGCTTTAAAAAGGCAAAAAGTAGTGAAGTAAAAGCAAAAAAAGGTAATAGTCCTGCAATGATAGTTTTTAAATATAAGAACGGGGAAATAGAAAAATATCCATTAGAATTAACCTTTAATCAATCTAATGCCGTAGCAAAAGCAATTATAACTCCCTTAAAAAATATGATGAAAGGACAGACTGAAAAAAGACTAGGTCAAAAGCAAAATAGCGTTAAAAGTGATGTAGATGTTTTATCTGGTGTGGATATTAATAAACAACTTAATGATGCACAAGTGAAAAGGATTTTGAAAGGATTGTCCAATCTAACAACACCACAATCTGCTTATGAAAAAATGCTAAATATATCTCGATATTTGAGTAAAGATTTACTGAAAGAATTAAGCGTGCCATTTGCAAAATCTGCTCAAATTATAACGGATAAAAATTTGGATAGGAGAAAATACGAGGCTGTAATAAACGAGGCCGCAAAAATTCTAGATAAATATTATCCAGGCTTCTCGAAGAAACACATGGATGCAATAACAAACGAAGAAGAAAAGAGAGATTTATTGAGAATCGGTCTGACGTTTGCAATAGAATAACAAGAAAATCCACATTTAAATGGACCTACAAAAATACTTACAACATCTACCAACAGTAATGCAATGGCTAAAAGCCAATGGCTTAAAGACTGTAATAATTGTCTTTGTACTTTGGTACGGCATAAAGTATTTATTTAAACTGATTCGCCTCATTCACCTGCACCGTGGCACTAAAAACTTGGTTTACATGAAGGTAACCCTGCCACGCAGTGATTCCAAGATGGATCAGGAAAAGAGGACAGAGAAAGATTTTAAAGAGAAGGTAGCGATGATGGCTCAGCTTTATAGGGCTCTTTATGAAATCCGAGAGATGAATCTATGA
>JAOZLT010000016.1 GCA_029934675.1 Candidatus Altimarinota bacterium
TTTTGAGTTTTGA
Organism: Candidatus Altimarinota bacterium; assembly: GCA_029934675.1. Classification (GTDB taxonomy): domain Bacteria; phylum Patescibacteriota; class Gracilibacteria; order UM-FILTER-43-11; family UM-FILTER-43-11; genus JAJDCE01. Next base: position 14 of record JAOZLT010000016.1, read on the forward strand.
ATTTTGAGTTTTGAATTTTGAGTTTTGAATTTTGAGTTTTGAGTTTCAGAAAGTGGGAATCCAATACAAACCTTAGTCGCCAACTTAGCAACAATACGATTACTCAATCCCATAACACTATCGGATTCATGTAAAACTATCGGTCGTCTAAAAATAAAAGCCGCAAACGCCACCGGGATACTAACAAAACCACCCTTACAAAAAATAGCATGTGGCCAAAAAGTAATTATTATCCAAAGTGATTGTAAAAATCCCAATATTACAAAAATCGGATCCACAAAATTCCTCCACGAAAAATAACGCCTCAATTTCCCAGTAAAAATTGACTTAAACCGAAGCCCTGCAGACTCAACCAACTCTCTATCCAGCTTAGACCTCGAACCAACATACAGCACATCTACATAGAGGCTACCATTATGGCTACCCGTTCCGCTTCGCTCCACTTTGTGGCTACCATTGTGGTTTAAATTTTCTCCACCATCGTAGCCTCCATGTAGCCTCGACGTAGCCTCCATGTAGCCTCCATGTAGCCTCGATGTAGCCTCAACGTAACCTCCAAGTTTATCTGCGATAGCGAGGTTGGGCATAATGTGTCCCCCGGACCCTCCGCCTATGAGTAATATGCGTTTTTTCTTGTGCATAACGTGAAATATTAAGTAAAACACCAGCCCCCATCATATTAGCAATTAAAGATGATCCACCGTAACTAACAAATGGAAGAGTAAGACCTGTTAAAGGTAATAATGCCAAATTTACTCCAATATTAATTATTGCCTGAAAAGTAAACCAGCTCGTAATGCCAATTGCAACAAGCATGGTAAAACGACTAGGAGCCCTGTTAGCAATACCAAAACCCCTATATGCGATTATCAAAAATGCAACAATCAAAAAAGTAATACGAATAAACCCAAGTTCCTCGGCAGCAGCGGCAAAAATCGTATCACCTTGAACTTCTGGTAAATATCCAAACTTTTGTATTGATTTACCAAACCCTGCCCCAAACAATCCACCACTACCTACCGCAATTAATGCCTGCTTAATCTGAAAACTAACATTAAGAGGATCGAAACTCGGATCTAGAAAAGCCATAAATCGGTTTCGAATATATTCCTTACTCATAATAATAGGATACGCAATAAGTGCCGCCAAAAAACCTCCACCAAAAATATGAACAATACTACCACCTGCGGCAAAAAACATACTAGCTGCTATAACCGAAATTACTAAAACAGATCCAAAATCAGGTTGCATAGCAAGAAGAATAACAACCGAACTAAGAAGAATTGTAAAAGGTACAAATCCATACTGCAAAGATTGCACTAATTCCTGCCTCTTTTCCATCCACACAGCCAAATAAAATATTAGAGCAAGCTTTACAAATTCCGCAGGTTGCAAAGAAGGCATAAAAGGAAGATTAATCCAACTTGTAGAAGTTCCATAATTAGCTCCAACACCTGGCAAAAAAAGTGCGATAAGAAGAAGTAAAGAAACAACAAAAAGAACTAATGCACTTTTTTTCCAAATATTTATCGGAAAATAAATCATCAAAAAACATATCGGAACCGCTATAACCACTCTCCATATATGCCTCCACAAATAAAAACTGTTAGTTGGCTCAGGCAATAACCCATGATTAGCCATACTACTAGTAAGTTGATAGGACTCATAAACACTTACACTCGAAATCATCATGACCCCAAAAGCCACTAAACTCAATATAACTGCCAACAATACTGTATCTATCTGACGCTTCTTCATGTTAAATATAAAATGTTTAATTCAGAATTTTTAATTTCCAAATGAGATATACCAACCAACACATTATACATTCAAAATTTGGTCATCTTTTGGAAATTGGTCATTCTAAATTGGTCATTATCTAAGTAGAGTATATAATAGCCTCAACAAATGAGTAAGCTTAAACTTCAAAATTATTGGGTCTTCATTCTATCAGCTATTTCACTACTGACAATCGATCTTACCAGTAAATACTATTTTTTTCATGCGGACATTGAACAAATAACTATTATAAAAAACTTTCTATATCTATCTCTTCAAACAAATAGAGGAATTGCTTTCGGAATTAATCTGGGTTATACATTTCAACTTTTCGCATCAATACTGATTTTGGGAATTTTAATTTATTACGGTACAAAATATTTTTTAGCAGAAAAAAGAAATATATTTCTAAATCAAATGTTATTAGGTATAATCATCGGCGGAGCTCTGGGTAATCTAGTCAACCGAATACAACTTGGTTACGTAATTGATTTTATCGCCCTCCGCCCAATCCCAGTATTCAACATTGCAGATTTTGGAATCACAGTGGGATTAATCTTATTATCCTTACTAACTTACAAAACTGACAATTAAAATTCTAATCTTATAATTTTCTAATCTTGTAATAGCAAAGCGTTTCTAATCTTGTAATTTTCTAATAGTGAACAAAGTGAACGTTTGTAATCTTCTAATTTTCTAATCAACAAAAAGATGGACCAAAAAAGACCATTAACATTCTCTCTATTTTTTCTAAGACTATTGAGCGGAATATTAGGAGGTGTAGCAGGAACACTAGCGCTTTTTGTGATTTATTTCCTTATGCAAAATATCCTTCCTCAAGGAGAAGCAACTTCTTCACTTTCAGTATTCGTTGTAATAATCATGGCATTTGTAGGAACTCTGACAGCAAATACCGTTACAGGAGTAATGATTACCTTCATGGATAATGAAAAATATAACAGAAGAAAAACTACAATAATACATATATTCCTCTTCAACTTAATCCTGTTTTTTATAACAATACCTCTTTATTTATTAGGTGTAGCAAAAGGTATAACAAATGGGATAGCTGCAGTACATTTTTTACTAAGCGCATTTATCTCTGCTCTAATTATGGAAGTATTGGCTGGATATAAATATTCACTACTGGGAATTTATAGTGCAGCCTTGGGTATGTTTGTAAGTATTGGCCTAGCACTAGCACTAATAGTAGGCGGTATAAAACCGGAAGTTCTCTTATTCATCGCAATGCCTGCCGTCTGGTTCATCCTACAGGTAGTGGGAGGTTTATCTGAATTAATTTACGACAATTTTGTTCGCTTATACGGTATAGAAGCACTTAATGTACAAACTGATCTTGGTGGAGATAATGAGATTGAAAAAGATGAAGAAGATGATGATGAGGATGAAAATGATGAAGAGGGGGAAGATGGTGAAAAATAAACTCCCGCTTTTATCATTCTTCACCTACATCAAAATAACAAAAGTAAGATAGTTTATTGTTTATACAATATCCTCCGGTATCAAACCAATCTCCTTAAACAGCTCCTTCTCTAACTTAAAAGTCTGAATCTCAACCTTCCTAAACAATTCTTTGTCATCCACTCCATCAAACTTCTCATAACGCGCTCGCCCATCACGAAAGCGCTCTTTTAAGTCAACAATTTCCTTATGTTTTACGCGCTTATCCGCATAATAAATGATTTTTCGTTCAAGCATAGTATAAATATCGGGGCTCATTACTATATTCACAGATTTGTGCAAACGAATAAGTTCAGCCGTATCGGTAAATCCACGCTCTTTGAGTATTTTTGATGCAATATCAGCATGATGCATTCCTTTAAACTCCAATCGACAAGCCTGCCACTTCTCCCACTTTTCATCAGTAATTTCCTCCTCAAATTTATCTTTTTCAATTTCCTTAAAATCACATACTCTATTTACATCATGTAACATACAAGCGGGATAAAGTAATTCGAGATTGATAATCTCACCATTTTCGATATAAGCCCGTGCAATTTGCATAGCGACATTAGTAACCTGTTTACAGTGTTCTCGAACATGCATTGGAGTCGCCCATTCTTCATAGTATTCTTCGATTTTATCTTCAGAAAGGATTGTTGGACTTACAAATTTAATACTAATCTCACGCTTACTTTCGATGCCTTGTATACCGACTAAAATATATTTATCCGGCAACTTCCCACCCAACCTATCCGCCCACTCAACCACATTAACTGCATTCATATCCTCAACCGTCTCCTCAAAACCAATCGAGGATACATCTTGCCCCTCCTCAAACCTATATAGATCATAATGATACAAAACCTGCTCCTTTGTCGCGTGGCTCCTCGCTTCGCTTTGTGGCTCCTCGCTTCGCTTTGTGGCTCCTCGCTTCGCTTTGTGGGATTGAATTAAACAACCTACTGGAGCCACAATGGAGCCACAATGGAGCCACAATGGATCCACAATTGGATATTGGTTCACATACGCATAAGTTGGACTCTTAATGATTTGAGTAATGCCAAAACCTTCAGCAATTCCTTTTGTAAAATGCGTCTTTCCTGTCCCTAAATCTCCATACAACAAAACTGTATCACCAGGACACAACTTACCCGCCAGCTTCTTGCCGAGCTCTATAGTTTCTTCTGGTGTTTTAGTAATATAAACTGACTGCAAAAATACGGAATATTAAATGTTAAAATTAGAATACGAAATGGAAAATGCTAGAGTTAGAATACGGAATGCTAGGATTGGAATGCTAAATGAGAAATGTTAAAATTAGAATACAAAATGGAAAGTGTTAGAGTTAAAATGTGGAATACAGAATATTGGAATTGGAATGCGAAATGGAAAATACGAAATGCGAATTAAGATTATGCTTCTTCATGATGAACAAAATGCTCAATTTTTTCCACAATACTCTCCTTATGATTCTCCAAAACAAAAAATCCAGCCGCCAACGAAACAAGAATCAACCCCACCCAACTATCCCACAAAAAATGGTCAAAAGGCGCCAGTAACATAAGTGCAATAACAGGAATAGCCTTACCCGCTTTCCAATACAAATCAAATAATATAAGTAAAAATAAGAGTAACAAAATCAACCCCTGTATTCCAACTTCATTAAGAACCAAAAAATAAGCATTATGAACTGGTTGAAACTCCCACGGCAGATATTTCCTCACACCATCATCATTACCTCCATGCAACCTCGATGCAGCCTCCATGTAGCCTTTATTGGAATAATTCTCCATCTCCAAAGTAAAATTATTAACTCCCACACCCAAAGGCTCACTCTTCCACATATTTTTACTAATTATGTTCTGCGACAACCGTTCAACAACAGATGCATCCCGAGTATTCACCACCTGACTTTTTTGGAAAAACCAAAAATTACCAAGTACCAAAATCAGAACAATAATCAAAGCAACAAATCTTCGGAAATTAATTGCTTTAAATGCGGTAAAAACAAAATTGAGAATAAGACATACCACTCCAACCAACATTACAGCCCTACTATGAGTTAAATAAATACCAAAAGTAAAAATCGCTAACCAAAAAAGTTTACTACTATATTTAAGATATCTAAGAGATAGAAAGAAAACAGTCAAAAGATATGCCGCAAATATATTTGGATGCAAAAACGAACCATACGCACGAACCTGTTTCGCTCCATCAGCCAAATCAATTTTAGCAACTCCTAAAATATCAGTGCCAATTACTGATTCTCCAAATTTATATAAACCGACTGACTCATTTAGCCTCCACTGAGCATACCCCCAAATTATCTGCAAAAGCGCTCCAAAAAGAAGAATTGTTACCACTGTTTTTATTTTAACCACCTTATCTATCAGTAATATAAATACAATAAACCCTTCAAACATTCTTAATAAAAATACAACACCAAGTAAGGCATCACCTTTTAATAGTGTTGCAACAAACAAATTCAATGCAAACGCAAATATAATCGCCCATAACCACCCACTTTTAAACTCAAGATTATAGTTTTTCAATCTCATCTTATGAAAAATCCACAATAAAAAAATCACACCCAGCAACACTTCGGGTAAATAAATAAACCCAGTTACCCAAGGATTAAAATTCCCAAACCTATAACTAGCCTGCTCATATACTACAAAACGAATCGAAAAAGGAAAGGTAAAAAGGAACAAGCCCCAAAGATATTTAATTATTTTTTCCACGCACCAATTCTAAATCACAAACGCCAAATTACAAACCTCAATTGCAACCTCAATCATCTCCACAACTCTCTCCTCAATCGTAGCCTCAAAGTGCAGTCCGTCGTAGCATTAGCGAAGAAGGACGAAGCGGGTAGTCTCAACGTAGCCTCAACGTAGCCTCAACGTAGCCTCTATGTAGCCTCTATTGTAGCCTCGAAGTAGCCTCAACGTAGCCTCAATCGTAATTAAATTCCGCAATCCGTATCCATCGATATAAGCTTCTTCTGTTTCTTAATCACACAAGTCACTTTCTTCTCCGCATCAACAAGCGCCTCTTTCGGTGTAGAAATATTTGTTACAACTGCCTGTATAGCGTCAGCAAATATTTTATGATAAAAATTCGCATCATAAATCTTCAAACTTTTAGCAAAAGGTGCCTGAAACGCAAAAATACCAAATAATTCCTCTGTTTGCTGTTCCGACACAAGGTCTTTTCGGCTTGTTGGACGATTAGTCTTCTTGTGATACGTCTGTAAGCTATCAGCTGTGGTCAAATATTCTATCAACTCCCAAGCCTCTTTGGGTACATCTGTTGTACGAGCTACCACTAGCGGAAAATAACTAGCCAATGTATCACGCTTAGTGCCTTCAGTAGCACTAACTAATTGTGGCATCGGAGCAATACCAATATCATCTTTATCAATATGAGGATCTCCTGACTTTTGTTGATTTTGAATAGCTTGAGTAAGTACATCATATAAATAAGGATACCCTAAAATCATTGCCACTTTTCCACGTACAAAAGGATTTATCTCTTTTTCTGAAGGCGAAAATCCAGTTATAGTATCATTCCAACTATAATTTTTATAAGTAGGGAGACCGAAGCTTGTATAAAGAGTTAAAGCTTCTACACCAGGATTCTTAACTCCTGCTGAGCTTGTTGATGAGTCACTTGCGAATGTAGCATTTTCCTCTTTGTTATCATAAAAATTAACACCATATTGAATCATCAAAGTATACAGAGCATCTACAGCACTATTTACATTATCCGAGCGACCGATACCCATACCAGCCAACGCAAAACGCTCAGGACTATTGTTTTGTTTTGTAAGCTGGAAAACCTGATCTTTAATATCTTCCCATAATACACCTGGATGATCAGTTGTAGCTAAAAGATCTTTAAAATAAGCCTTGTTATAATAAATAGCCAAATTATCCATAGACATCGGCATTCCATAAATCTTATTATCGATTATCAAATCATCTGCTGCTGCTTGAAAAAACACTTGCTTAAACATATCGGGAGTTACTACGACTGGTAAATCTGCCGGCATTGGCAAAAGTTTTTTCTGATGCTTGGTAAGCCATGAATTATGAACCATAAACACATCAGGCCCCTCGCCTTCAGCAATCTCGTTAATAAGTAAATCTTCATATTCCTCCAAATTTACAAACTTCTTTGTACGCACAATCACACCTGGATTCTTACTTTGAAATGCCTGTATCTGTTCTTGAAATGCATCAGAATTATCATACACAAAATAAAAATCCAATTCTTTAGCCTCCCCATTATTCCCCGCCGTCTTCTCATCATAAGGACAATCGCTCCTATAATCACTTGTACCAGGAACATTAGCAGAAGGCTTTGGGCATTTCTTTTTACACCCACCTAAAAACATTGGCGATGTCAGCACCAAAGCAACAATTAAGATTTTTGCAATTTTTTCTTTCATGAATGTTTATTTTGTCAACGTAGATATTTTACGATAAAAACACCCTCAAAGCAAACCAATTGGACATTGGTCATTGGCCATTGGTCATTGAGAATCAACTCCCCTCATAAACTCATTCCACGATTTAAATTTATAATAAATCTGTTTTCCAAATATTCTAAACAAAGGCAATGTCCACTTATTTGCTACCAAACGTAAAATTCTAGATTTCAATCCACGTGGAATAATCTGAATATCCGGTTGCAAACGCTGAAAATGTACTGCTGATTTACCTACATCCCGCATTTTTTTAGATAAATCTGACGGATGTATTTCGTGATGATGAAAAGCAATTGCCTGCGGTTCATAATAAACCTGCATATCATGCTTTTTCCAAAGCCGATAGCCAAGCTCAATATCCTCCCACCCATAAAAAACAAAATCTTCATTAAACTTTTCTTTCTCAAAAAAGGATTTTTTAATAGAGATATTAGATGTATAAAAAAACTTAAAAGGTTCTGCCCTTCCAATCATTCCAGGATGTAAAAATTTATAACCAAACTGCCACCCAGAACTTTCTAGAAACCGCATATAACCATTTATTTTAATATTTGGATCCCATGTAGTAAAACCAAGCACCGCCACATTCTCATCCGAATGTTCAACATGTCTGTCATGATGCTTCATCAAAAACTCTGGCTCAACAAAAATATCATCCCCAATAAACACAATAATTTCTCCACTCGCCACCTCAACCCCTCTATTTCTCGCCGTCCCCTGATGCGATTTTCTTTGCTTAATGTACTGAATCCTGTTTTGAGTTTTGAGTTTTGAGTTTTGAACTTGTATTTTAGTATTATCAGAAGAACCATCATCAACCACAATCACCTCAAAATCCCAAGGTTCTGAGCCTGTCGAAAAGTCCACCTGTTGCACCGCAAGTTTTTCTAAACAAACGCTTAGAACATCAGCCCTATTATATGTTGGAATTATAACAGATAGTTTCATTTGAAATTTAATGAGGCTAGGTTATTATAACAATGAAACAATAAAACAACCACTCTTGCCTACAACGTAATGAGACCTGAGACATAAGACGTCAGCCTTGAAACTCGCAAAGTCTTCCGTAGGGAATGGCACTCGCACTTGAGACTAAAATATATCAATTATGAATTATGAGTTATAAATTCCACGCCATGGCGGGACAAGTAGACATTTAATTAAGAATTAAAAAATTAATTGGAGATTCTATATTCGAAATCTTTTGGAAATTGGAAATTGGTTATTCTAAATTGATACGTAAATTATGAACAAAGAAAATATCATAAAAATCATCGAAGCAAATCCCGAAAGGAAATATGAGGATTTAAAAAATCATGCCATGTTCACAGGCATAACTGCGGAAGAATTTGATAATGCATGGAACGAACATTTACGAAAATCCACGAAACCATCTGAATCAAAAATTGTAACCCAGGCATACATAATCATCTTATTAGTATTATCAATAACTGGATTTGATACCGCCTATTGGAAATTTTTGATAAGAATAACAAATGAAATATTCGCAGCAAATTTTGGGATACTCGCACTTTTCACATCTTTTATTCTACTAATGCATTTAGCCTCAAAATTCACAGGAAGCAGAACAAGCATAGGTTACACTACAAAACTATCGATTTTTCTATTCATTCTCACTTATCTGGCACACTTATCCAGCCTTATGACATCTACCATAACCTATATAATCATTCTTTTTGGCGGAGTTATAGCAGGTACTATGGCAATTTATGCAATAATAAGAATATACAAAATCGATTTCCCAAGATTTCTCCTTCTTACACTTATTACAGGTATTATGATGGGAATCATTATCCAGTTCACAATCGGATTTAAAATATTTAAAGGATATTTTGTTCCAGCTGGAGGTATCCAAATCGAAGAAATGGAATCTGCAGTTGATATTGCAAATGAGTAATTTATTACAAGATTAGAAGATTTAAAAAATTAAAAAGATTAAACCAAAACACAATATAAATAATCTTTGTAATCTTCTAATAATGAGTAAAACGAATGTTTATAATCTTCTAATAATTTATGGCTAATCTCCACCTCTACAACACAATGACACGGCAAAAAATGCCATTCAAACCACTTAATCCGGCAGAAATAAAACTGTATACCTGTGGCCCAACTGTTTACAACTTTGCTCACATCGGCAATCTCCGCACATATATATTTGAAGATCTACTCAGAAGAGTATTGAGATGGAATGGATACCAAGTTAAACATGTAATGAATATAACCGACGTAGGTCATCTGACCTCCGATGCGGATGAAGGAGAAGATAAAATGTTAAAAGGAGCAAAGCGTGAAAAGAAAACCGTATGGGAAATTGCCGAATATTACGCACAGGCTTTTTTAGAAGACATGGACAGACTAAATCTCCTCAAACCTCACATAAAACCAAAAGCAACTGATCATATTGAAGCAATGATAAATCAGATTAAGCAATTAGAAAAAAACGGCTTAACTTATGAATCAGGAGGAAATATATATTTCGATACATCAAAATTGAGTGACTATGGAAAACTTGCCCAACTCGACAAACAAGAACTGCAAGCTGGTGCAAGAGTAGAAGTAGATAAAAACAAAAAAAACCCTCACGATTTTGTACTCTGGTTTACCAAAAGTAAATTCTTGGACAATTCTGAATCTCTCAAAGGAGAAGGACAAGAAATGCAATGGGATAGCCCATGGGGACGCGGATATCCGGGATGGCACATTGAATGTTCATCTATGGCACAAAAGTATTTGGGACAACAAATGGACATTCATTGCGGAGGAATCGACCACATACCAGTTCACCATACTAACGAATTAGCCCAAGCTGAAGGCGCCACATTCAAAAAACCATGGGTACAATACTGGATGCATGGGAACTTCTTGGTTTTAAAGGATAAAGAAAAAATGGCAAAATCAGATACGAACTTTCTTACACTCCAAGCTCTGATGGACAAAGGTTACGATCCACTGGATTACCGATACTTCTGCTTACAATCCCACTATCGTAAAGAATTACGTTTTGACTGGGAGGGTATGAATGCAGCAAGAACGGGACTGAGAAGATTGCGTAATAAAGTCTGCAAACTAAATTCAGATAACGCCACAACCGCTCCACAACCGCTCCACAACCGCTCCACAACCGAACGGTTCGAAACTGCAATAAACGACGACCTTAACCTACCCGAAGCTCTTGCTGAGACATGGAACTTAATCGACAATCCGGAAATCTCTGATGCCGATAAACTCGCCACCATCAAAAAATTCGATACTGTACTCGGTTTACAACTCGACAAAAAACTTAAATTCCAAATTCCAGACTCAATCCAAAAACTTATTATTGAACGAAATAAAGCAAGAAAAGATAAGGACTGGGAACAATCAGATAAACTGAGAGACGAAATTCAAGATGCTGGTTTTATAGTAAAAGATGGAGATGGAGGAACAGAAGTACAACCCAAATAACTAATTTACAACATCTTGCGAAAAACAGAGCAAAACTCTATCTAAAACCAAGTATATCAAACAACTTTTCTTTCATATTATTTAATTTTTATGTCAAAGCAATTTAGAAATGTCCTATTTTCATGATTAAATTGTTACGGTTTTTTCTTTAGTTTTATATAAAATTGGTTCTTGTTTTTTTGAGATATTTCTATTGACATATTAATAAAAATATGATTAGATAGTAATCTATAAATAATAATATGCCAAAAAACATCACCCCAGAATCAGGCTATAACATTAAAGATCGACTTGATAAGATTAGAGCAAATCCCAGTGCCTATCTGTCTTACATGAAAAGCCGTATTATTGACAATCCTTATGATCAAAGTGGAGATATCAGCGCTCAATCAAATTTTGTAGCAACAGAAAAAGTAGCATCAGAAATAATTGAACGAATTAATTCAGACACATGCTGTAGTAGCAAACAATTATCAATAATCCAAAAAGAGATATTTTCATTAATAGAGATAAGAAGTAAGGTACTAGAAATAAGCAAACCAACACAGGATAACGGAGATAATGACAACCTAAAAGCATTTTGGTTACAATACAAACTACAACTTTCAACACTATCTCGCGAAATAAATACGTACAGACTAGCCTGTTACAATTGTCTGAATACACAATGTAAAAAAAGAAATCCAAAATATCATATAGCAGATATTGAACGAAGGGCTCACAAAATCATAATGCCATCATCACACAATAAGTAATCAATGATATTGCCTAAATTATAGTTGATATGGGTTTTTAGTGTACAGAATATTTCTCATCAAAATCATAGTTCAAACATTTGTATTCCAAATAAATTTGGACATTTTGTCCACCTTATTTCAACCTAATCGTTAACCCTTAATCCTTAATCTCCTCAAAATATGTTAAGATAATCTCCGTAAATGAATTACAAATTATTATAATTTATAATTCACAATTCATAACTCATAATTTAAAAAATCATGGTCACCAAATTCTCAATTTTTTCCGGTTCATCACACCCAGAATTAGCTAAAGAAATATCAAAACATATAAAACAACCACTTGGTAAAGTTAAGCTTTCTACTTTTTCGTGCGGAGAAAAATATGTAGCATTCGAAAATACCATGCGAGGCCAAGAAGTTTTTATCATACAAACATGCCGAGACCAGCTTATGAACGAAGACTACATGGAATTATTTCTAATGATAAATGCAGCCAAGCTATCTTTTGCTACCCAAATTCATGTAATTATCCCTCATTTTGGATACGCACGACAGGATAAAGTACATGTACCAAGAGAACCAATTTCAGCAAAAGTAATGGCTGACCTTTTAGTTACAGCAGGTGCTAACCACATAATAACATTCGAGCTACACGCAGATCAAAATCAAGCATTTTTTGATGTTCCAGTAGACAATATTAATGTTCATAAATTATTTTCTTCTTATTTTAAAAAGAAAAAATTGCCAAAAGTTACTGTAATTTCTCCTGATGCAGGTGGCGCGAAAAAAGCTAAAACATTCGCAGATGATTTAGGTGCTCCTATCGCAATTTTACACAAATCCCGACCAGCACACAACGTAGCCAAAACCACACATGTTGTTGGTGATGTTAAAGGAAGAACCTGTATAATTTACGATGATATGATTGATACCGCAGGAAGCGTTGTTGCAGCTCACGAAGCATTATTAGAAAACGGTGCGAATAAAGATATTTATCTTGCAGCTACTCATCCAATTTTCTCTGGACCAGCCATCAAACGTCTATCAAAAGCCAATTTTAAAGAAGTCGTTGTTACAAATACAATGCCTCTTTCAAAAGAAAAACAATTTAAAGGCTTAAAACAAATCTCAATAGCACCTCTTCTTGCCGACATAATTGCTAGCGTATCACATCAAAAATCCGTAAGTAGTCTGTTCTACTAAAACAAACTTTGAGACTAAAATATATTAATTATGAATTATGAATCAACAATTATGAATTAAATCAGCCTGCCCCGCAGTAGGCGTGGGAAATGAGAAATGATAAATCAGAAATATTGTTTTGGTTATTCAAAATTCTGAATTCTAAATTGATATATAACTTATGAGTTAGGTGCTTGAGATTCGCAAAGTCTTCCGTAGCTTTAAGCGAA
>JAOZLT010000145.1:0-2748 GCA_029934675.1 Candidatus Altimarinota bacterium
AAAAAGAAGCAAAAGGCAGCACATGCGTAAAAAAAGGCAAAAACAGCTACAAAGTAGGCGATATTACTGTAAAACTCGACAATTACCTGTTCGATCCCAAGCACCCGCTTATGGTTTGCGATCCAGATAGCGAACAGTTTAAATCGGCACTAAAAATATTTGCCTCCGAAATAAAAGAAGGGAATAGTAAATCCGGCCATTGGAAACTTATTGATAGGTTCAATTCGTTAGCGAAAAAGAAACCAGCCAGCAAACCAGCCCCAAGCAGCAAACATGCAGAGCTACCTATCGAAATAAGATTGATCCGCAGATTTTTGAATTTTGCTGATAAAAAAGTAACGAAAACACAAATTCTCAATCTCATAAAATCAATTGAGAGAGAAAATGCAGCCGAACATTTTAAAGCATCTACTTCGAAATACATTAAAGAGGTAAGATACATTCATAACGAACTCTACGAACTATATAACAGCGTTACAGCTAATAGTTTTGTTTTTAAACTTGACGAAAAGGATAGAAAAATGCTTAATTCTATGATTATTTCAATTGAGCAAAACAAAGTAAATCCGGCAGTAACAATTATCAAAGCGTTTATTAGCACTTATGGCAAGCTGGATAATGCTAAAGCACGGAGGTTGCATAGTCGTATAGCCAAATCCCTAAAGAGTGGCAGCATATCAAAAACCGACAAGCATATTTCTCACATCCGTAGCATCCGGCGTAAATTAGCAATGTACATCAAAAGCGGTACTATTGAACTCAACAAAACCGAACTTAAAGGTTTGGCCGGCATAGCTGATTGTGAAGTTTGCGAAATAAAAAAAAAAGATAACCCTATTAAAACAGGCGACAATGTAAAAACTCCATTCGGTACATTTGGCAAAGTGAAAGCCATTGACGGTGGAGAGGCTTATCTTGAGGAGTGGCCTGGAAACCCATTCCCTGTATCTGATCTCGAAAAAACAGAAAAGGTTTATTCATCTCTCGAAGGAGTTGGCGATAACGACCTTGTTAGCTCTATGGATTTGAAAACTATGGAATTTAGCGAAATGGGTGTTGACGGCAAATGGAAAGCTACTTTCGGCAACCTCGAAAAGCCATTTTCTATGATGCTCTACGGTGGCCCTGGATCAGGAAAGTCAACTACAGCGATTGAGTTTGCGTACTACCTTGCCAGCAAGTTGAACAAAACAGTTGAGTACATTGCAGCCGAGGAAGGTGTTGGTGGTACAATTAAAGAGAAGTTTGAACGCCTGAACGCATTTCACCCTGGAATATTCATCCGCAAATCGTTTATTGATAACGACACAAATATATTTGATGTAAAAATATTTGATAGCGTTCAGGGTATGAGGCTATCTGTTATTGATGTTGAAAACCTTATTCGTAAAAACAAAGCCACCGGCACAAGCTGTATTTTTATCTTCCGTGGCACAAAAGACGGCAGCTATCGTGGTAGTGAAGAATTTGAAAACATAGTTGATATAAGCGTAAAAGCCGAAAACGGGATCATTGTGGCCCAAAAAAACAGGTATGGTGGAAAAGAACCTATGTTGGTATTTGAAGCCGGAGACACAGATATTCCCAAATTCACAGACCTTGCCGATGCTGAGAAGTATTTGACGGCAAAGCCAGGCAGAAACATTGTAAAAGGCTCTGATAATAAATATTGGATAGTAAGCCCCGCAAAAGCAAAATTAATGCACCAGCAGGGATTTAAAGCTTCCAATTAATGATAAAAAGTATTGCAGAACCCTGGTCGGAAGTGGTTAGCCGTAATTGATCCAGGCCCAAGCATTAAAGCTAACGGATACATCCATTCATTAATTTAATTGACAAAAAGCCCCCACATAGGGGCTTTTTTTTTACACACCCTCACACCCCACCCTGCAACACTTTCAGAAGTTATTAACACCCTCTTTCAAAAATAAATACATTATTTTACTTGACATTTGTAATTATTGTTATATATTTGTCAATAATTAAATGATATAAAAACAACAAAAACTTACAAAAATGGCAAAAAAAACCAAACTTTCAAAACTAAAAAAGGAAGAATATTTTAGGTTTCCTGGCAAAAAAAAGGTTTATACATATGATGGTAAAGTGAGAATGTACACCCGTTGGGGCGATTATAAGGGATGGGGCTATTCTTATTGTGCTGATGATGATATAAACGACTTTAAAGAAGTGTTTAAAGATCGAACAGTTGAAATTGATTTTGATTATTAATATATAGTAAAGACAACAACAAAAACTTACAAAAATGAAAACACTAACACCACAAGTAATAAAAGATTATGCAGAAGCGCATAATCTAAAATGGGAAGAACATTTCCCTCAATCTAAATTAAATCCTTTTCCAAAAACATTTAATGATTATGAAATTGGAATACAATTGCAGCAAGCTATTTGGTTCTGGTGGAAAAGTTACCCTTGTGAAACTGAGGAAATTTTTACATCCTATTTATTCTTTCAAGAAAGATATAATACCAAAATTGGAACGAGCATTAAAGCATATATGACAGGAGAAAAAGCTTTAGAAAAAATATTAAACAATTAAAAAAACTTACAAAAATGAAAACAAAACACACACAAGGCGAATGGATTGTTCAAGCACTCGAAGATAAAACCATTATTACCAATGAATATGATTTCAAAATAGCGGAATTAATTACTGATGATATTGATATACACGGTATTGAAATGGAACAAGCCAATGCAAAGCTAATTGCAGCCGCACCAGAA
>JAOZLT010000145.1:2848-4286 GCA_029934675.1 Candidatus Altimarinota bacterium
AATTAGCAATCAAAAAAGCAACCCCGTAGTTTCCTTGTAAGTTCTACGTGGGAAATCCGGCCCCGCCCTGAAATAAAGGCGGGGTTTTGGGGTGCAGTAATGTTGCTGCAACAAAAACAAACGGCAAAATGAAAAAACTTATAGCAATATGTATAATCCTGATACTGTCAGGATGTGCAACAGTAAAAAAATCGTCTGTTCCTATGAGCAGAAAAAATCCTCCAACTATCAGAACTTATAATAAGTAACATTTGCCAATATTATCAAATAATTGGTAAATGTTAGAAAAACTTACAAATATGAAAAAAAGTATAATAATAACCCGCAAAATTCAGATTTACGTAAACGAATCTGATAAAGAACAAAAAAAATATTATTACGATCAGCTATTTTCGTGGCTCAGAATAACCCACAAGGCCGCAAACCTCATCTCAACACACCTGTTTACTCAGGATAACATTAAAGACTTTATCTATTTATCAGAAGATGTAAAAGTCAAGTTGGCAGACCAGGAAAAAGACCCTGATGGTATTCTTAAAACCTCATCGCAAAATACTTGCTACCAAATGTTATCATTAAAATTTAAAGGTGATATTCCTATGGATATTTTAAGTAATATAAATCAAACCATTACTAAAACATATAAAGAGGAACGGGTTGAATATTATTCGGGCAAAAGAAGCCTGAGAAGCTATAGAAATAGTGTTGGACTTCCATTTTCGCAAAGAGGGGTAACACTATCATCCGATGATAAGAGTTTTGTATTCTCATTCTTCAATATCCCAATAAAAATGAGATTAGGTCGTGATTTGAGCGATAACAAGGCCATTGTCGAAAGAGTTATTTCTGGTGAATATGAAATGAGATCGTCAACTATTATTTACAAAAAAAACAAGTGGTTTCTACTGTTAGTTGTTAAGATGCCCCAAATACGCATCAAGCAAATTGAAGGAAAAGAGTTAAATGTGGTTATGGATATAGAAACACCCATGATAGCTACCGTGGGCAAACATAAAGTAGTAATTGGAAGCAAAGATGAGTTTCTTTATGGCCGCATACGTATTCAGGCGAAATTACACAAACTACAAATTGCATTAAGATACACCAAAGGGGGGAAAGGCAGAAAAGGGAAATTACAAGCTATTGAAAGGTTTGAGAAAAAGGAAAGTAACTATGTAAAAACCAAAATGCATGTTTATAGTCATAAACTCATACAAATAGCCAAAAGCAATAAAGTAGCTGTAATTAATTTAATCGGCCAGACTGAAAAAGAGCAAGAAGCCAAAGAAAATGAATTCCTGTTACGAAATTGGAGTTATTACGGATTAAAAGAGCTAATATCATATAAAGCAAAATTATTTGATATTGCTGTAGTTGTAAAATAAAACGTTCATTAAAATACTGATATAAAAGGCTGGTTGTGCAGCCATAGCGGGTG
>JAOZLT010000017.1 GCA_029934675.1 Candidatus Altimarinota bacterium
TAGCAAAAGCCATAAAGCAGGTTACCGGGGCTGATTACAAAATTAATTTTTTAATCTTTAATCTTCTAATCTTTTAATTATAAAACTTTTCCGCCAGCTTCTTCAACTTTCTTTTTAGCAGCAACAGACACTTTATGAACTTTAACATTAAGCTTTTTAGTAAGTTTTCCATTTCCCAAAAGCTTAACAGGATTATTTTTGCGACAAATAATCTTCTTTTCAAGCAAAGTTAGCACATTTACCTCTTCTCCATCATCATAGCGATTAATATCAGACAAATTAATAATTTGAAATTCTACTTTATTTGGATTCTTAAACCCTTTTAATTTAGGTAAACGCATTATCAAAGGAGTCTGTCCACCTTCAAAACCAGGTCGTACATTAGAACTTTTACGTTGCCCTTGACCTTTACAGCCACGCCCGCAGTAAGTTCCACTCCCTGAGGAATTTCCACGCCCTACACGCCTCTTGGCTTTTGTAGAACCTAATTTAGATTTAATTGAATTGAGTTGCATAAAATTATTGAGGTCAAAATTTACTTAGTAACGGGGCTTTTGATATTTTTTTCATTTACTTTTTCAAATTTCGGTTTTGAAGTTTCGAATTTATCTTTCCTTTTAGATACCTCCTCCTTTTTCTCCGGCTTACCCTGAATTTTCTTAGGATTCCTTGCAGGCCTTAGCTTCTGCAATGCCAATATTGATGCCTGAGCAGTAACTACTTTATTATTAGTTCCATGATTCTTGCTTAAAACATTCTTAATACCAGCTAAGCCTAATATTTTACGCAAAGACCCCCCTGCAATAACACCTGTACCGGGAACAGCTGGCATAATAAAAAGTCTTGCTGCCTTATGCTTTATTTTTACCTCATGAGGTATCGAATCTGTATCGGTTATCGACACCTTAATAAGATTAACCTTTGCTTTAGCAACAGCTTTCTTAATACCATTAACAACTTCTGTAGCCTTACCTATCCCAACTCCAACACGCCCTTTACGATCACCAATAGCTACTAAACAACGAAAGCGAAGACGTCTTCCACCTTTAACCACGCGAGTTACACGGTCAATTTGAAGTACTTCTTCATCAAACTCTTTAGGTTCTCTCTCTTGACGCCTATTTTTATTAAATTTCTTACCCATATTATTATTGAAAATTTAAATGAAAATTGTTATAAATCCGCCTTTGACGGGATAAATGATAAATTTGAAACTAAATTCAGCCTGCCCCGCAATATGCGTGGGAAATATAAAATCTAAAATTGCAAACCTCCTTCTCTTGCGCCTTCAGCTAAAGCTTTAACTCGACCATGATAAAGATAACCACCACGATCAAAAACGCATGTAGATATCTTTTTTCCCTTTGCTAACTTCGCAAGCTCAAGACCCACCTCTCTAGAACTTTCAATCCCCTTACTTTTTTTCATCTTCATAGATGAAAATGATACAAGTACTTCTCCTTTCGTATCATCAACCAACTGCGCATAAATAGCTGAATTACTACGAGAAACTGACAAACGAGGTTTTTTTAAAGTGCCCTGAATCTTTGTCCGAATTTTATTATGTCGTCTCTTGCGATGTTGTTCTTTTTGTAATAGCATTAAATTTAAATAATTAATAATTATGCGGATTTAGCAGCAGCTTTCCCAGCTTTTCTATGTACATATTCATCAGAATAACGAATTCCCTTCCCTTTATACGGCTCAGGCGGTCGAAATTTACGTATATTCGCCGCAGCTTCGCCAACTGCTTGTTTGTTAATTCCTGATACGATAACCACATTCTTTTCCTTCTTATCCATTTCTATATTAACTCCTTCCGGAGCAGTGTACTCGATTGGATGAGAATAGCCAAGATGTAGAGTAATTTTTGATCCACTAGCTTGAGCCCTGTAACCCACACCAATAATCTGTAGTCTCTTTTCAAAACCTTTAGACACACCAATAACCATGTTATTTATAAGAGCACGTGTCAGACCATGTACAGCACGTGATTCTTTATCATCTTTTTTTCTATTTACCAGAATATTTCCTTCTTCTAAAGTTACTTCGACTAAAGGTAAAAATGCGTATTCCAGCTCACCTTTTGTGCCTTTTACCTTAACATTACCATCTGTAATAGTTATATCTACTCCATCAGGAACTGCAATAGGTTGTTTTCCAATTCGGGACATTTAATTAAAACTTAAAAATTATTATTATTACCAAAGTTCACAAACATACTCACCTCCCATACCTGCCTTAAAAGCCTCATCACCAGTCATAACACCTTGAGAGGTAGATAAAATAGAAATACCATAACCATGAAGGACTGGTCTTATATCTTCCTTTTTTATATAAATCCTCTGTCCAGGCTTACTGATTCTTTTTAAATTCAATTCATTTAAATCAGAATTAAATTTAACCTCTATTTCATTAAATGACTTGCTGTTTTTTACAACTTTAAAATCATTTACAAAATTATGCTTTTTCATTACTTCTAGCAAAGCAATCTTATGCTTAGAATAAGGGATAACAGTATTTTTCTGATTTGCCCTTACAGCATTTCTTATACGCGTTAGTAAATCAGCAATCGGATCAGTATTCATAAAATGAAAATTGAAAATTTAAAATTAATTTGAGGAATAAAAAGTAATTGAGTATTTAAGTATTAAGTATTGGGAATTGAGTATTGGGAATTGGGAATTGGGTATTAATACATTACCAGCTTGATTTCTTAACTCCAGGAATTTCACCTTCAGATGCAAGTTCACGGAAACAAATACGACATATCTGAAAATATCTCAAGTACCCCCTAGATCGACCACACAATTTGCACCTATTATATGTACGTACCCATTTATCAGGCTTCTTACCATTAGCCAAAGCTTGCTTAAGCTTTTTCTGCCTTCTCTCTGCTTTAACAATTAATGCTTTTCGAGCCATAACATTTTGATTAAAAGATTGAAAATTAGAAGATTAAAAAATTGATTTTATAATAGTGAGCAAAGCGAACGTTTATAATCTTGTAATTTTGTAATAAATTAAAGTTCTTTCTTAAATGGAAAACCAATTTTCTTCAACAAAGCTATTCCCCCTTCATTATTCTCAGCCGAAGTTATTATTGTCACCTGAATACCATGAACATTGGTAACATCATCAGGATTAATTTCAGGAAATACCAAAGCCTCCTTAAAACCAATACTATAATTACCATTTCCATCAAATGATTTAATAGAAAGCCCTCGGAAATCACGTACACGTGGAATAACAATATTAACTAAGCGCTCAATTAAATCATAAGCTCGCCTTCCACGAAGAGTTACTACAATCCCAACAGGCATTCCTTTACGTAATTTAAAATTAGAAACAGCAATCTTAGCTTTAGTAATAATTGGCTTCTGTCCTGTTATTTTAGAAACATTATCAATTACTTCCGAAAAATCTTTAGTATTTTTACCTAAAGTACCTATTCCTACATTAATTTTTACCTTCGTAATTCGAGGTACGGACAATACGCTTTTTAAACCCAATTCTTTCTTTAGGGCAGGAACTATCTCTGATTTCATCTGTTCGTATAATGACATTATAATTATTTAAGATTTAACATTTCTGATTTGTGAATCAAATGTATAATTTATAAATTTTTAATTGCAATCACAAATCAAAAATCATAAATCACGAATTAAAATTATTTCTTCTTTTTCTCAGTTTTTGACACAGCTTGCTCAACAGATTCATTGCATTTAGAACAAACACGGAATTTTTTACCTGATTTAGGTATACTATATCCAACTCGAACTGCTTTGTTGCAATTTGGACATACTAACATTACTTTTGAGACATCAAACGGTGCTTCATATTTCACACGCTGCCCAGCATTAGTAGTAGTCTTTTTAATATGTTTAGTGCGTATATTAACTTTCTCTACAGTAATTCGATCTGTCTTCTTATAAGTTCTCATTACTGTTCCAACCTTCCCCTTATATTTACCAGCACTTACCAATACTTTGTCTTTAGCTTTAATCTTCATAATTTATAATCTTGTAATCTTGTAATAGTTATAGGACTTCCGGAGCTAATGATATAATCTTTTGATAACCTTTCTGTCTTAACTCTCGAGCTATTGGCCCAAACACACGAGTCCCTTTAGGCAATCCCTCTGGAGTAACAATAATGCATGAATTTTCACTAAAACGAAGATATGAACCATCAGAACGACGAATTGATTTAGTTGTCCTTACAACAACAGCTCGCTCTACTGAATGATTTTTTACTATACCCTTCGGAGAAGCAGCTTTTACGGCTACTACAATTACATCCCCTATTCGTGCATAACGTCTCTTAGATCCTCCCAGCACCTTAACACACATAACTTTCTTTGCTCCGGTATTGTCTGCGACATTTAATATTGTCTGAGGTTGTATCATCTCTTGAGTAAAATTATTATTAAACTATTGTATTATTTTGCCTGCTCCGCTTAATCAGTAATAGCTTCGCCATCAACGACTTTCCATCTCTTCAGTTTACTGGTAGGTTTTGTTTCAGAGATAGTAACTTCATCACCAATATTGAACTTTGTACTATCATCACAATGCGCATAAAACTTTTTGGATACTTGATAACGTTTCTTATACTTTGGATGACGCTTGTAAGCAGTAACCATTACTACTATGGTCTTTTCCATTTTATTACTTGTGATAACTCCTGTTTTAGTTCGCATAAATTTATAATTTAAGATTTAGTATTCTCTCCAGATTTACCTTTAATTTCTTCTTCTTTATCAGACGAAATCTCAACAGAATCTGAAACTTTCTCTCCTTTTTTCTTATCAACTTTGAGTTTTACCTGTCCGCCGTGGGGAGAGTTCTGAACTTTAGATTTTTCATCATTTTTCACCTCTTTCATCACTGTCATTATTTGAGCTACGTAATGTTTTGCTTTCAAAGCTTTACTACTATCCTTCTCATGCTTAGTTTTTACATGAATATGAATTTTTAAATTCTCCTTACGAGATCTCTCCAACTCTTGCATTAGTTCTTTCTTTGTTGATGATCTTAATTCTTGAACTGATAACATATTGATAAATTTATTATTTACTATTTTCTAATTGCTATTTTTTAAACCAAATAGTAAATAGAAAATAGTAATTAGTAATTAAGTGTGTCGCAATACAAATTTCGTCTTGATGGGTAATTTTGAATCAGCCAAACGAAAAGCTTCTCTGGCAATATCCTCAGGAACCCCATCCATTTCAAACAAAATACGCCCTGGCTTTACTAATGAAACAAAAAACTCCACACTACCCTTTCCAGACCCCATAGGCACCTCAGCTGGCTTACGAGTAATTGGTGTATGAGGAAAAATTCTAATCCATATCTTACCTCCTCGTTTTACATAACGAGTCATTGCACGACGAGCTGCCTCAATTTGCCGAGAAGTCAGTTCGCCAGTCGTCTGTGCCTTAAGCCCAAATGATCCAAAACTTACATTATTACCAACATTAGATTTGCCAGCAAATTTTCCTCTGCCTCTATGGACCTTCCTATACTTTTGTTTCTTTGGCTGTAACATAATTGATTATTTAGCATTTAATAACTACTATTTGATATGAAATTATTGAATAAATATTAATTATTAAATTAAAATTAACTTTCTTCCTTATGGTTTTGCTTAACATTCTGTTTCTGCTTAATAGCTTTCTCCTTTTTAAACACCATACCCTTGTAAACCCACACCTTAATACCAATCACACCATAAGTAGTATTAGCTACGATTTTAGCAAAATCGATATCCGCTCTTAATGTATGCAATGGAATATTACCTTCCTTAAAATATTCATTACGAGCAATTTCTACACCATTCAATCTTCCTGCAATCTGGACTTTCGCACCTTTAGCTCCTGCTTCAATCGCCTTCTGCAAACCAATTTTAACTGCTCTTCTATACGCGATTCTTCTCTCAATCTGAGATGCAATCATTTCACCAATCAACTGAGCACTTAAATCAGGATCCGCTACCTCATGAATATTAACTGCAATATTCTGATGAAATTTTCGTCTTAAGAAATCCTTCAAATCTTCTATCATCACACCTTGACGCCCAATAATCAAACCCGGCTTAGCCGCATAAACATTTACAGTTACTTTCTGAGCAGAACGTTCAATTTCAATTTTAGTAACTGCTGCATTTTTAAGTCTTTCACGAATCACCTTTTTAAGCTCGAGATCTGCATGAAATAATTTTGCAAAATCACGCTGAGTAGCAAACCACTTAGAATCCCAAGTGTTAATAATGCCGAGCCGTAGACTTTTTGGATTTACCTTCTGTCCCATGAGCTTGAGTTAAAATTAAATAATTATTTTTTATCAGACTTATCTGTCTTCTTATCAATTGTTTTAGTTATTTCCTTGCCTACCTTTACTTCCTTAGATTCATCTTTAATATCTTTCTTTGCAGAATCTTCCTTCTTAATACCTTTTTTCGTGTCATCAACATCCTCTACATCTTCTTCTCCCTCATCCAAACCAACCTCTACAGTAATATGAGATGTGCGTTTAGCAATTGGATGAACACGACCACGAGATATAGGAATTGACCTTTTATAAGTAGGTCCTTTTGTTACCAATATCTTTGTAATAACCAAATCCTCAAATGGCTGTTTAAAATTATTTTTAGCATTTGAAGCAGCAGAATATAAAACTTTATATATTATCTTAGCTCCTTTTTTAGGAGTAAATTTCAAAATATTCAATGCATCCTGTACATTTTTCTTACGTACCATTCCAGCAATTAAATTTGCTTTCTTGGGCGATATCCTAGTTTTTCTTAGTATTGCTTTCATGAAAATTGAAAATTGTTAAGCTTGAGATTTGGCCATTTTACCACCATGAGTTTTAAACTTACGAGTAGGAGCAAACTCACCTAACTTATGTCCTACCATATTCTCGGTTACAAATACTGAAATATGAGTTTTACCATTATGGACTCCGAATGTCTGCCCAACAAATTCAGGAGATATAGCACTATTACGAGCCCATGTTCTGATTACCTTCTGCTGACCTGAAGCTTCCATCGTCTGCACCTTCTTAAGCAATTTAGGATCAACGTATATTCCTTTTTTTAGACTTCGAGACATAAAATGTAAAATGTAAAATATAAAATTGAATCAGAAATCTGAAATCAGAAATCTGAAATGAATACTATTTCTTCCTCTTTTTAACAATTAAACGATTAGTTTCTTTATTCTTCTTTCGTGTTTTAACACCAAGAGCTGGCTTTCCCCATGGAGTTTTTGGATGTTTCAAACCAATAGGACAACCACCTTCTCCTCCACCATGTGGATGATCAACAGCATTCATCGCCTTACCAAGAACCTGAGGTCTTCGCCCCATATGACGCTTACGACCAGCCTTTCCAATAACAATATTACTGTGATCAATATTACTAACGGCTCCAATAGATGCATAACAATCCTTTGGTACAAAACGAACCTCTCCAGATGGCATCATGACCTGAGCTAATTCACTATCTAACGACATAACCTTGCCAGAAGAACCAGCCGATCGAATTGCTTGTACACCCCTTCCTATCTTCATTTCTAAATCATAAATGTCAAATCCAACAGGTATACTTCTTATCTGCATACAATTCCCTGGTTTAACTTTTGCTTTTTCACTACAAATAACTTTATCTCCTGCTTTCAATCCATGTGGAGCAACTATATAACGCTTTTCTCCATCCGCATAAATCAAAAGTGCGATAAAAGCTGTTCTATTTGGATCATATTCAATACTTTTAACTCTTGCAGGAATATTAAGTTTTTCATAACGCTTATTATCCACAACACGATATTGTCTCTTAGCTCCTCCACCTCTATGCCTTACAGTAATCCTACCTTGATTATTACGCCCAGACTTTTGATTTCTGACCCTTAATAAGCTTTTTTCAGGCTTTTTTGTTGTAATCTCTTCAAAAGAATTTACGCTCATGCCTCGTCTACCCGGTGTTGTTGGTTTATACTTTCTTACTGGCATTACGTTACTTTAATTTTATTAAAATCTAATGATTGTTTTGGTGCTAACGTTACAATGGCTTTTCTGCCAATGCGACGTTTAGTTATAGGACGACCTCGCCCAGCTAAACGTATTTTTTTTAATATAGGAATAATATTTACGTCTTTAACTTTTACACCATAAGCTTTCTCAACAGCATTCTTTACCTGAATTTTATTGGAACCCAATCGAACCATAAATGTATATTTCTGCATAGCCTGAGCAGTGGTACTCTTTTCCGTTACAACCGGTGATATCAATACATTTGTTAATTCCATTTGAAAATTAAAAATTACTTTAGAAATAATTCCTCAGCCTTTTTTAAAGCTGATTCTATAAACATCACTTTTTCATACTTAAATAAATCGTGTAAATTTAAATAATCAACCAAAATCACCTTAACATTTGGTAGATTATTAGCTGATTTTTCCAAATTTGCATCCTTTTCAGACACCACAACTAAAAGCGATCGCTCTATTGGAAGTTTGTCATAAAATACCTTAAAATCTTTAGTCTTAGGCACTTTCAACTCAAATTTATCTAAAGCAAAAACTTGTTTATCATTAACCTTCTGAGAAAGCCCTGAAAACAAAGCAGCACGACGCGCTTTCTTTGGCATATTCTTTTCAAAATTACGATCATTCCTTGGGCCAAACGCTATACCACCACCTCTCCAAATTGGATTACGTGAAGATCCAAAACGTGCCCGCCCTGTTCCCTTTTGACGCCATGGTTTCTTGCCTCCACCTCTTACTTCACCACGCAATTTAGTATGAGAAGTAGCCTGACGAGCATTAGCAAGCTGACGAACAAGAGCTAATCGCATAAGTTCTTCATTTACTACTGCACCAAACATCTTATCACTAACAGTGACTGTTCCTTTTTTCTCCCCTGATTGTTGGTATAGATCTAGTTTCACAAATTAAAAATGAAAAATGTAAAATTAATATTTGATGTAAACATATCCATTGGTAGAACCCGGTACAGGGCCTTTAATGGCAATAATTTCCTTTTCAGGAACCAATTTAACAACTGGACGATTTAAAAGAGTAACTTGCTGAGTTCCCATATGACCAGGTAACTTCTTTCCTTTCATTACACGACCTGGCTTAGCACACGTACCTATTGAACCAGGCTCTCTATGATGATGTGAACCATGAGTTTCTGGACCGCGAGAGAATTTATGCCTTTTTATAACACCTTGGAAACCTCTACCTTTAGATGTTGAAGTGATTGATACTGATTCAATATCTTTTAATTCATTCAAATCAATTTTCTGATCCTTCTTATAATCATCTGAATTATCGATACTGAATTCCTTCATAATCTTATATTTCTTATTCTTAGAAGGATTTTTATACTCATCGAACCCCAGGACTATCGCCGGATATCCATCATTACTTTTTGTTTTTACCTGCACAACCGTATTTGGCTGGCAATGAATAAAAGTAGCTGGGATCACACGACCATCGTCTTGAATGACTTGGCTCATACCTAATTTTTTACCAATAATACCTGGCATAATTATAGTGGTTACGGAGGTTCTTGGACTTAAATCCATGACAACTCATGGAGCCTCTACCTCTCTGTTAACATAAGGCGTTTTCTTTTTAACGCTCCGACATTCTACCTACCCTAAAATCAAAGTCAAGGTTTTTTTCGACATTTTGTCCATATTCAATATTTTTAAACTTTAAATTTTGAATTTCCTTCGACCTTACCTACTCATACCTAACGACAGGCAGACAACAGACAGATTTTCGAGTTTCGGATTTCAGGTTTGTTTCGAGTTTCGAGTTTCGAATTTCGAGTTTTTATTGTATCTTCATAACATAACCCAAACAAAACATTATGAAAGCAGTTATCTTCGACATGGACGGCGTAATAATAGACAGTGAACAACACTGGAAAAAGCAGGAACTGAATTTATTCGGCGAACTTTTGGGTAAATGGACAAAGGGGAGCCAACACGACATCACAGGTTTAAATGTCAAAGATACATATGAAATATTGATTACAAAATACGGCCTGCCAATTACATATGAGGAATATATAGGTAGGGTAAAAAACATCGCCCTTGATGTTTACAACAATAAAGCCAACCTACTTAATGGACTTATAAATTTATTAAAAGAACTAAAGAAAAATAATATCCCTATCGCTTTAGCATCCTCATCTCTAAGAGAATGGATTGAAATCATTATGGACAGATTTAATATACGTCAATATTTTGATGTCATTGTTAGTGCAGAAGAAATTAATGCTCCAGGAAAACCTGCTCCAGATATATATCTTATTACAGCAGAAAAATTAGGAATTAAACCCAAAAATTGCATTGTATTTGAAGATTCTACACACGGAGCTACTGCCGCCAGTAAAGCCGGTATGTATTGCATCGGTTTAAGAAATGGTTTTAACGAAAAACAAGACCTATCAATGACCAATACGGAAATCCACGGCTTTGAGAATATTGATTACAAAAAATTATCAACCCTTATCTAGAATAGCTAATAGCCAACTTACAGATAATTTCCAATAACCAATTTTAAATAACCAATTTCCAAATAATTCTTAATTTTCAATTTATGATTTATCATTTTTGATTCATACCTCGTGGAATGCATAATTAAATTGGAGATTCCTTATCCCAATTCATAAATCATAATTGATAATTCATAATTAAATTTTTACCTGTTCCGTAGTAGGCGTGGAACTCATAATTCATAATTAATATACTAATTCCTTCATAATGTTTAAAAATTCGAAATTCGAAATCTTTTGGAAATTGGTTATTCTTAATTCTTAATTTTTAATCAACATGGTATTCGCTGGCGATAAAAAAGTAGGTAAATCAATCTTATATAACCTTGAGCAAAGACTAGTAAAATGGGGGACTCCTAAAATCCCCAAACGGATTGAAACCTGGACACTAACTTATATGACAGGTATTTGGGCTATTGGTGCTTTGGCTTTCGGCTATATGACACAATTTAACATCCACTGGTTATGGGGCTCATCCGCAATGTTAGCCCTCCAATATCTAACCGACCTTTTTGACGGAGCTGTAGGCAGAACGCGAAATACAGGACTTGTAAAATGGGGATATTATGCAGATCACTTTCTGGATTACATATTCATGTGTTGCTTACTTATTGGATATTCGTTCTTTATACCCGATCAATATGGAATTTTATTCTTTATTATGATGATTTATGGCGCATTTATGGTTAACTCATTCATCCACTTCGCCGCAACAAACGATTTCACAATCAGCTACTTTGGCTTCGGCCCAACAGAGGGGCGAATTGGATTTATCATAATTAACACCATGCTTATTTTTATAGGCAAAGTGTATCTTTCCCAATTCTTACCACATTTATTAGCTATAACTTTTGTAGCTCTATGTATAGTTGTTTATAAAAACCAAAAGATACTGTGGGATATGGAGATGAAAAAATAGATACATTTATGATTTCCCACGCCTACTGCGGGGCAGGCTGATTTCTAATTTGTAGATTGAATGTGTAATTTTTTATTTTACATTTATTTTAAAGCTTGCTAAATTAACCACATATTTTGAATTTAATTATTAATTTTGTATAAAATGAATAGAACAGAATTAGAAAAAAGAACTTTAGTATTCAGCAAATATTTACTCCAAGTACTGCAAAAACTGCCAAAAAATATTGTTAACAGCAGAATTATTGGTCAAGCCGCTTCTTCAGGCACAAGCGTTGGCGCAAATTATAGAGAAGCGAATGCTGCAGAAAGTAATAAAGATTTTAAACACAAAATGAATCTTTCATTCAAAGAAGCTAGAGAAATAAGATATTGGTTAGATATTTTACTAACCTTATATCCGAATTATAAAAACGATTTATCATCATTAAGACAAGAAGCAGATGAACTAACACGTATTTTTGGAAAAGCAGTTTCAACCTGTAGGCTTAATGAAAAAATGAAAAATAATAAATGACAATCAGAAATCAGCCTGCCTCGCAGTAGGCGTGGGAAATGATAAATCTCAAATCTTACAAGTTTTTTATTTCGTATAACTAAGATTTATGAGTAAATTATTTTCTCGGAGGAAAAATCCCCTGATCCATTAAGACAAGAAGCAGATGAGCTAACACGTATTTTTGGAAAAGCAGTTTCAACCTGTAGGCTTAATGAAAAAATGAAAAATGGCAATCAAAAATGTGAAATCATAAATGATAAATAATAAATGGCAATCAGAAATCAAAAATCATAAATGAAAAATGAGAAGTCTCAAATCTTACAAGCCTGCTTTACAAATAAATAAGCAATAGCCCTTCCATTAGACCTCATAATAAACCAATTAGCTTTTAGACAAAATAACATCGTCTGAAAATATCCCAACTTCTTCTCTCCCCACTTCAACTGAATAGCTAATGTAAACAGTTTAAAATCCGAATGACGTAACGTTCCTTTATTATGATCCAATTTTAAGCGAATCAATTTTTCTAAACGTGCAGTAAATTCCTCCATCAACACTTTCTGATTCCTTTCAATCTTCCTATCCCTCTCCATCTTCTCGTAAGTAGAAATAGCGGTAAGTAATGAATCAATTTGATATAGCAAAGCCTTAATACCATATCCACAAGCCTTTTTATATATAATAGGTGAAATTAGTAACCCAATAAAACTTAAAAGCTGTGGAGCGGTGCCTAATCGTAAACGATCGAATAAGGTAAGTTTTACTTTTATTTCTTTCCTAATATCTCTTCCATACAAAATTCTACCCTCCTGCTTAAATCGTAAAAATACTGAGCGTTGTGGAATAAGCAAATTCTGCCCCAACTTAATAAGAGGGTTATCGGACTTCAATTCCCCGCTCTTCCAATTGATTTCTCCTTTTACAAATACAAAAACAGGAACATATAAAAATGAAGACTGCTCAATCTTTTCCAAAATTTCAGTTAAAGCATTCCGTTTCTTTTTCTTGGATACTGAGAGAGATTTTTCAAAACCAAGCTCTGGATATTTCTTAGCTATCCTCCAAAAAAGCTCCGTAGCCTTCTTCTCCACAACATCTCTATCACTTTTTTTGAATATCTGAAAAACAATATCCACATCACTCTTACTTGGAACAAATTCGCAACGAACGGACGACCCGTAAATAATTATAAAATCTATTTTATTTTTTAACTCCTTTACAACCACATCCCGAAACTCATAAATAAACCTCCAAACCATCTCCTGTGCCTGTCTTTTTGTCATTTT
>JAOZLT010000146.1 GCA_029934675.1 Candidatus Altimarinota bacterium
ATCGCTCCATTTCTGTACACTTAACACCTTTGCTATCAAAAACAAGGGCAACACCTTTACAGATAACTCTACTCAGTCTTTTTGTTGGATTATTTGCGGCTTATTTCGGCAGTAAAAATTATTGGGGATATTGTATAGTAGCGGCATTTTTACGGGAAGTAGCACATATTTTAGACTGCATGGACGGCGAATTAGCCCGATTAACAGATCGAGGAAACCCTTTTGCAGCGGCAATGGATCCAATTTGTGATCGCATCTTAGATGTTTCGGTTTTATATGCGGGATATTTCCAATTAAAACAAATTGGTGGTTTTAATTTATCTGAAACTCAGGTGGCATCTATTGCTTTTTTTACTGTCAGCTTATGGATGTTTTACCAATATATAGTTGACGCACAAATCAATCCAGTAAAACAGAAAAAACTTTCGCAAACACCCCAGAAAAAAGAAGAATACCACGTTTATTTTGGTCTTTACGATCTATTTATATATGGAAGTATTTTATTTTGGCTTTTTCACATATTTGAATACTTTCTTTTTTACGTTCTCTTCTTATCGATCGTAGGTTCTTTTATTCAAATCATCAAACTAAATAGATTGTTGCTACTTAACAAAAAGACAGGTTGATTTTTACTAAAAATGGAACTGAAAGAAATAAGAAATCAAAGTTCATTGGAGGGTGTGAATAATTTTCTTCAACGACCAAACAAAACATACATTATCCTCCTCAATTACAATGGATGGGAAGATACTTTAGAATGCTTAGAAAGTGTTTTAAAAAACGGCTACGAAAATTACCAAGTAATTGTGGTTGACAATGCTTCACCCAATAAATCAATGCAACACATCATCAACTGGGCCGAAGGCAAACAAGGTGTCGTAATTGATGAAACTTCTCAACTTCAATACCTAAGCCAACCTCTAGAACTAAAACCATTACCTTATGTTCTTTATACAAAGGATGAAGCATCTAAAGGCGGAGACCCCGAAAAAGAGTTAGTTCAAAACAATCCTATGGTTTTGATACAAGCTGGTAAAAACAAAGGCTTTGCCGCCGGGAATAATATAGGAATCAAATATGCATTGATAAAAAATGATTTTAATTATATCTGGCTTTTAAACAATGATACAGTTATCGAAAAAGACACATTATCCGACTTGATAGAGTATGCTGAGAAAAACAAGATAGATATATGTGGCAGCGTCCTTAAAGACTATGAAGACCCAACGAAGATTCTTGCCTATGGAGGAACAATAAACAAATTTCTTGGAACAAGTAAACATTTACTAAAAGAAAAAGAGATAAATAGCAAACTAGACTATATTGTTGGAGCTTCTTTTCTTATCGTTAAAAAGGTTATTGATAACATCGGAATGTTACCGGAAGATTATTTTTTATATTACGAAGAAACCGACTACTGCTTCAATGCAAAAAGAAATAAATTTATTTTAGGTGTTGCGCAAAATAGTTTCGTATACCATAAAAGAGGGGCCAGTACAGGAGGAATTAAAAAAAATGAATTTTCATATTTGTCGAGGTTAATTAGCAGAAAACTTTTTTGTCAAAAATATCTTAACAATTTCATTGGCATAAGGATAGGTTATTTACTTGTAATAATAAATAAATTGAGAAAACTACATTTTTCTATGATTCCTAAAATACTCGGGCTTATTATTAATAGGAATGACAAAGTATGATTTATAAGTCTAACACTGAGTCTCGATTAACTCCAAAGACCCAGCCCAGTATAAAAATTCTCCATTGAATGTCGGCACCAGCAGTGTCCGGTTTACTAATTGCAACCCGGGATATCGGGTCCCCCTCTTGGGCTACCGAAATACCTTTCGACTTCATCTACAAAATTTTGGACTTGAACTTTTGAAGCAGCCTCTCTTTTCACAAGATATTCCAAGAGCTTTCCTTTAGACTTTCTAGCCAACTCAACTTCCTCAAAACCATAAGCCACCCCATAACAATTCTCCACAGCTAAACCCAATTGCTCTTTAGTGATACCCTTATCAAGAATAACTACCGAATCAGCCCCGCATAATGCTGCAAATCCAGAATAAGCAGTTTGGTTATCGTAAGAAATAAATGTTTTTACCCTTTTAAAAATTGATGCTACCTCCTGATGACTCTTACCATCAATAAGAATTGACCCACTAAGGTTATGAATAATTTTTTGGTGCTTGCCCTTACGCAAACAATAAGCAGTTCCTTCGCGATCGTGAAACGCTAATGCACCATCGAGATTGTAGGTTTCAAATGGGAAGCTCGTTATAAGTAATGGTTTTTTAGATACTTCAGAACCTTTGAAGTAAAAGTTTTTTGGAAACGAATTGAAATCAAAGTACAATTCGCCCTTTCCATAATATATTTTATTTGTAATAAACCCTGGGTAATGCAACAACCACCTAACAACATTCTGTGCATTTAACGGATTACCAAAAGTAACCTCCGGATAAACGACAACAAAATCTGAAGACAACTCGTTGATTTTAGCTTTATAAATAGATGTTTTAAATGCTGGGTTGGTTTTAAATGGCACCGGATTATGTCTCAAAAATCGTTTAACAACACCTCCTATAAAACCAACATAATTATTTTTGTTTACTTCATAAGTTGGAAAAGATGGGTGAAGATAAGCTTCATAACCAAGTTCGTTCAACAAGGAACAAAGCTTGTGTAAAACAATAGTACCCCCTACATTTTCATCATATGATGACGCAAAAATTAAATATTTTTTCACTGAACTAAATCCTTTATTTCGGCACAAGATTGTTTTTAGAAAATAATGCTTTCCTTAAAAAAAGCATCTTGTATGCCTCCATGAAAGCACTTAAACGTAAACAAAAACAAAGCGTACAGTAAATCACTATACCTGTAGTAAATTGAGAAATCAGCAAAATGATATTGTTGGGAAACTGGATTGATTGCACAAAATGAACCCCAACTCCCATTACAGCACTTATTGCAAGGTAAGGTAGAAAATCAAATATCTGATCCTTTGAATAATATTTGATTAATTTCCCTGTGTAATAGGCGTTCAAGAAATAGGCAATACAGGATGTAGCTATCTGCCCATAGATCATGGCGATGATCCCCCAGCGGTAAGTCACTGCAATTGCGATCATAACCAATATTTTTTTTAAAACCTCGAGACGAAAAAACAGATCGGAACGTCCTTGGGCAATCAGGACGTTTAGATTGATTGCGTGTAAAGGATACAGCATCCCGACTATGCAAAACAATTGCAGATAAGGGACACAGGGGAGCCATTTTTCAGTCAGCAGAACCAAGACCAGTGGTTTGGCTGTAACTGCAAGTCCTATCATCATTGGGAAATTGATCAATGCCAGCATGGTTACTGCCTTGCGTACACCCCGTTTCAAGCGTGGTTTATCATTCTGCATTGACGAAAACACCGGATAGGTGACACGCCCAACAATACCATAAAGAGTTGTAACAGGTAGTTGTTGCAGATCCTTGGCACGGGAATAAAACCCCAGGCATACAGGTGAGAACAGTTTGCCGATCACTACAAGATAAAGATTCTGAAAAACAGTCTCGAGTAAACCTGAAGCAAAAAGGCGTGAACCAAAAGCAAACATACCCTTCAGAGAATTAAAACTGAAAATCAGTGAGGGGCGCCAGCTATCGAAAAACCACAATAATACTGTACGAAAAAAGTTGCTAGCAAGCGACTGCGCCACCAAGCTCCAGACTCCGAACCCATTGAACGCCATGGTGATGCCTATCGTTCCAGAAATAACAGTAGCTATAAAACTTACTTTTAGTTGCGTCTTGAAATCTATGCGTTTAGTGAGCAGAATGGTCTGTATTAAGCCAAAACCATTAATAATCATATTAAGAGACAAGACACGAGCCAGCGGCACCAGCAGCGGCTGGTTGTAAAACCTTGCTATCCACGGCGCAGCCAGACACAACAGTCCCGCCGCAAGAAAACCAATCAATATGTTGAAATAGAATATTGAGCATTCATCGACATGAGTGGCATCCTGTTTTTGGATCAACGCCTGACCGAACCCGCTGTCGACAAACAACTGGGCAATTGCCATAAAAATTGTCAGCATGGCAATCAAACCAAACTGCTTGGGCAGAAGCAGGCGGGCAAGGATAATCGAGATGACAAACTGAATACCCAACCGACCGAAACGTTCGAGAAAGCTCCAGAAAAGTGCATGGATGGTTTTTGATTTTAATTTATCTGACATATTTCAGGAATATTTTCCCCTGATTGCATTAAATAG
>JAOZLT010000018.1 GCA_029934675.1 Candidatus Altimarinota bacterium
TCACTTCTCAAGTTAACACCTAAGACAATATCCAAAGTATTGGCAAGAGGAGATCTACAGTTATCACTATTTTGATATTTTAACGGGACACTAGTGGAACCAGCTTACGTTATTTGACGGTCTCACCTGATACCTCGTGAGCTTGCTCCGAGGTAGTTCATTTTACTTTAAGTCTCAGTAAAGTATGTTTAGCATAAAATAAAACTATGCGTGCTCGTTTTCTTACAAGCTTAACTTATTAGATATAAAGTTTGAGATTAGTGTTTTTTTTGGTTTTTTGGTTTTTGAATTTTGTAGTTTTCTTTTTGAAAAATTAAAATTTTTCAAAAAGACCGGGTTGTCCCGGTCTTTATAGTATGATTTTTGTGACTTATTTTTAAGTGTTTTTGGTATTTTTATTTAGGCTAATACCTGGCCTTTTTTATCTAAGTACTTTTTATGTTTATATATTAAATATATGTTATAGGATAGAAAAGGTATTAAAAGTAAACTAAATTTATGCTCAAAAAAGAACGTAAATAAATAGTGAGATATACTAATAAATATCAATCTTAAATAATATAGTATGAACAAAAATACATGTTCTACTATAGATTCTGTAGCTGTTAAAACAGCTGCCGATGATGTGAGTACTGTATGCATAAACAGCGCAAACACAGCTTTAAGTGGTAAACTAACAATAAGTTCCACGGTGGTGTGTGTGTTGTTTAAAATAAATAATGATAGCTCGGAGTATGTAAAACCGATACTAACTATAAAAAAGCTAAGAAGCCTAAGCTCCTTAATATTGTGATGTATTAAATTATGTAAATATTCCCATTTATGTTCAATTGAAACAGCTATTAGCTCTATAGCAATAAATGCCAGAATTACTAGATAATATTTTATATTAAATGCTAAGTGCTCAATCAGTACAAATGGAATTGAAAGTATAATCCCAAATACAAACAGACTTAGGATCGTATGCGCTTTGATGTGTTTTTTCTTACTTTGTATAAGTTTTAGAAGACTTAAAATAAGTAAGGACAAGCTCACGAAGAGCAAAATGTTCACCATAGGCTTTTTAATTTTTATTTTTACTTAAATTAACCTCTTAAATAAAAAAGGTTAGGAAAGTTTATTAAGGTGGTAAATTTTTCATATTGGTTTTTTAGGTTGATAAAAAGAAACTATGATATATCGACTTAGCGAAATGTTTTTTTGTGGTTAATTATTAAATATTTTTTATTATTTTTCGCAGTGTCGTAGTATTATTATAACATAATAGAAAAAAGATGTCAAATAACATAATAATAAAAAGTCATAATTTGGCTACATAATCAGTTTGCATTTTTTGATGTAAGTCGGTATTTTTAATGCCACTTAAAATACAAATTTGAGCTTCGATTCTCGGACCTTTAGTTTCTATTTTAATAATATTATTTCTTAAGCCCAAAAAACTATGTATGCACTTAACAGAGCACAATTAATAGGTCATTTAACTCAAGCTCCGGAAATTCGTCAAACGCCTAATGGTCAGATGGTGGGGGATTTGAATATTGTTACTAAACAAACGTTCATTAATGCCACTGGTCAGCCACAAACAGCTATTTCTTACACTAACGTGGTTGTTTGGAGGGGGTTAGCTGAAATTTGTGATAAATATTTAAAGAAAGGAAGTCAATTATTTATAAGCGGAAGAATTCAAACTGATGATTGGGAAGATCAAGAAGGTCAAAAGCGCTATAAAACTCGTGTTGTTGCTGATGAAATGATTCTTTTGGATTCAAGAGTGCCACATCCTCCTTTAACGGAGGGGTCTAATATAGGCGGGGGACTAAATCAAGCTGAAATTATTGGAAATGTCACACGTGATCCTGAATTTAGGCAAACTCCTAATGGTGAGTCTGTTTGTTCATTTGGTGTTGCAACTAATTTTTCTTGGAAGGATAGAGCAGGACAGAATCAAGAGAAGACTGAATTTCATAATGTTGTAGCATGGGGTAATAATGCTAAATCTTTATCCGAAAATATTAAAAAAGGTAGGAAAATTTATATTTCAGGTCGTTTGCAGACTCGGAGTTGGGAAACCCCTGATGGTAAAAAGAGATGGACTACAGAGATTATTACTGATAAAGCACTGGCTCTTGGTGTTGTTGATTCTGAAATTGGTGCTCCTAGTGCAACTGTAGCAACCAATACTTCTGAGCCTGTTTCTAAAGTAACTATTTCAGAGCCTATTATTAAAGGGCAAGAAACTCCTGCGCCTGCAACGGTTGTACCAGAAAATCCTACGAGTGTTCCTGAAATTAAGTATGAGCCAGAGATTAAACCAGAGGATTTGCCATTCTAGTTGTATATAATTAGCGTCCTGCGTAAATATGATTAATTGTATTTACGCAGGATTTTTTATTGAAAAATTATAGAGTTTCTATATAGTAGGTTCCTATAATATTTTTTTAATGACTTTAAAGTTGCCTAAATATCGAAGTTTGGAGGAGTTTGATAGAGCGAGAGAGGCTAAGCAAAGGATTATTGATGATGAAGTGTATCTTAAGGGTAATGCTATTAAATTAATAATAAGTGGTAGTACGCTGAAAGACATTAAGAAAGTATTGAAGGGTATAAGTAATGAAGATGTTGAGCATCTTAGACTACTTTTTGAAGAAATTTTGGGTTAGGACTCGCAAAGTTTAATCCAGGCTTTTAAATCGAGTGTTTTTGGGCTTTCAACCTTCGGTGTCGGGAAATTTTCGAAGTGATAATTTACAGTTTCCCAGAAGTTAGGAGGGAGTTTAGTTTGATTTCGGGTTATTTTCATAATACAACTTATAACTTTTGGTGGCGGATATACTGAGGTAGGGGATACATCTGATACGATTTCTATATTACCAAAGCTTTGAGCTTGTAAGCTTACGCGATAACAACGCGGTGGTTTTCCCATTAAAGTTTTTGCATATTGTTTGTCGGTTATAAATACCATTCCATATGGTTTGTGATCGATTTCTGACATGAATTTTCGGTATAATTTTCCGCCAATATGGAATGGAATATTGCCTACAAGTAGATAATCTTGTTTTGGGGGATTGTATTCAAGGATATCTCCTTTAATAAGCTGTAAAGTAGATTGTTGTATAACTTTTGTGTTATTAGAGGTTTCGTGGATTTTTGTATTTTTGTTTTCAGACTTAGGGGTATGAATAAAAATTTTGTTCGTATTATCACTTTTATCCTTTAAATAAGCCAAGTTTGTATTAAGAACACATTTTTTATACAAGATTTCATATAGGTCATCATCAAATTCTACACAATCTACATCATTAAATTGCTTAATTAAACGCTTTGTGATGTATCCCAATCCACTACCAATTTCTACAATTTTTGTGCCTGGTTTATAAATTGATTTAATTGTATCTATCAATTTATTTATTACTGATTCATCGGTTGTAAAAACTTGCCCGTAGTATTTACGAGGAATGTGATTAAGTGACTCAAGTTCTGCCTGACATGTGGATTGGTTGAGTTTCATAGTGTGCTAATTGTATATTGAGATTTTTTATTTGTCACTTCAAAGCCCTTCAGTTTTGTTATTTTTAGCTTCATCGGAGATTTATAAAAACTCGTATATTCAATTACTAGATTCCCGATTGGGGTCGGGAATGACTAAAGGAGGGGTCGGGAATGACGGGAGGAATAGGTTTATTAAGGTTAAGTGATTTATATTATTTAAAATTAGAAGAATCTAATGTATATTAATTTCCTGCATATGCAAAAATTACTTTATACACTCTTCAGTTTACTAATACTCTCCACCGTAACAGGTGAGCTTTGGCGTTTGCCATTGGCTGGTTTTGAATTTTTGCCATCTGATTTAATTATTCCGGTTTTATTTGTGGTGTGGGTGGTAGATAAAATTAGGAATGATAGAAAATGGAGGTTTGGGAAAATTGGGAAGATGATAGTAGTATTTCTTTTTGTTCTTACAATCACTTATTTAATAAATTTATATAGATTTCCTTTGAAACAAATGATTCTGGCCTTCTCATATCTGGGTAGATTTGGTATGTATTTAATTCTTGCTCCAATTGCATATGATTTGTTAGATAGAGATAAGAAAAATAAATTCAGATACTTATTAGTTGGCATTATGATACTTAGTGTTGTGTTGATTTCTTTTCTTGGATTTTTACAGCTTAAATTTTTTCCAAGTTTTTATGATTTGGAGATGAATCTTAAGGGGTGGGATCCGCATATCGGAAGATTACTCTCTACATGGTTTGATCCTAATTTTATAGGAGGATTTTTGGCATTTATGCTTGGCCCGATTATTGCTTTGGGGTTGTATTTTCGGAGTAAAAATAATAAGAAATGGTATTTTATTACAGCGGGTATAGCAGTAGTTGGTTTAATAGCTTTGTATCTTACATATTCACGAAGTGGCTATTTAGCAATATTGATTACTTTGGGAATTCTCGCAATTCTTAAGTCTCGAAAGTTATTGATTGTTGCGGTTCTTATCTCATTTTTAGGGTTTAGTTTTTCTCCACGCGTTCAGCAAAGAACTATTGAGGCGTGGGGTAGTGGAGTGTCGTTTTTAGGTTTTGATAGTCAAAAACCTCTTGATCCTACTGCTAAGCTTCGGGTTTGGTCATGGAGTTTTGCTAGTGAAATGATTTCTGATAATCCGTGGATTGGAGTAGGGTATAGTCGTTATGCGTATGAAATTAATGAGAGGGGTCATGGATTTATTGGGGACCATGCATCAGGAGGCTCAGATAGTTCGTTACTGACGATTTGGGCTACCTCTGGCATATTCGGGTTGCTCAGCTATCTTTCGATTGGTTTTGTAGCTTTTATGGTTGCAATAAAACGTTTGTGGAAAAAGAAACATATTCGTAGTTATTTGGATGCCGGTTTTGTTGCGGGTTATGGAGGTATTATGGTACATGCAGTTATTGTAAACTCGCTTCTACTTCCATTGATGATGATTTACTTATTTGTGGGTTTAGGGCTTTTAGATGAAAAATAACGGATTGCTTATTGTAAAAACCCTCAACTTCCTTGTTATGGGGCATTTTAGAATTAAGGTTAGAAGTTTAATTTACATACTATTCCTGATAAGGAACGTGTGTGGGTTTTAGTAACCAAAAACCTATTTACTTAGTTATTTGAGGTCTATTCGAAGTTTATTCGGAAATAATTCGACCTACACCTTCAATCTCCTTTAAATATTTCACAGTTGATTTAGAAAGATATTTCTCCCATTCACCATTTTTCGTCATTTCTTCTCTGATTTTTGATGCGCAGATATTTATTTCTTCTTTTACTTTACGTATGGATATGTTGTCGTATTTTTCGAATAGCTCTTTCACAATTCCGTCATTTCCGATAAACAATGTGTCAAAATCTGGTATGAGTGAGTGGACATGTGCTGGCCATTTGGGATTGTTGTTGATATCGGGGATAGAAATAATTTTATATTGTTTGTTATGTATGCCATATTCAAACAGGGCATGTTTTATCATCTCAGTCCTTTCTTCTGCTGTAAAAGGATTGTTTTCTTTGTGGCTTAATTGTGCGCTTCCTATCCCTATATTCAAAAAATCTACCTCTTTTAGAGCTTGTTTTATGGCTGATATATGACCTAAGTGAATAGGCTGGAAACGTCCAATAAGTAAACCTTTTGACATTTTAAGATTATTATGCTATAATGTTTTCCATTTTTATAAAACTTAAACAAATACTAACATGAAAAAATCTGCATATAAAACTGAAACTTCAATTTGGAGAGAATCTCTTATTGAGGCAATATCTGATTTACAGGAAGGTAGGGTTGATGGGTTTAGATCTTTTTTGCATGATTATGCTCCAGATCTTACTTACAGAGAAATAATCTCAGTTCGAGATAAATTAATTACAGGGGTAAGACATAAGACTGATTACATATTGTGTGGTGCGGCTTTAAAAGCACATGCGACTAGAGTTAGTTCATTATTTGAGGAGTTGCAAGATATCATTTTTGTTAAACGGCATTATTATATGATTCATAAAAGGGAGATGTATGAAGCTAAAAATGCTAAAGAACCAAAATGTCAAAGATCCAAAATATCAAAGGCACAGAGGTTTAAAACTCAAAGATTCAAAAAACAAGGAGGGGGTGGGGTTGTTCGAACACATTTAAGATTAGCACCAAAGCCTTTTCGAGAAATTTCTGGCGAACGTCAAAGCCATGTTATAAGGGGGGTTGAGGTTGATTTGATTGTTGGAAATACTAAAAAGGATGTTCGTGTTTTTCAGATAGTTAGAATGTCCGGAAAACTTCCTAAAATTAATGTAGGGTCAGTATATTCAATTGGCAGTCTTCCGTTAGCTTTAGAGGAAAAACTATATCCTGAAAAAGCAGCTGAAAGGAAGACTAAAAAGGCTGAGCAAATTGCTATAAAACTTGAGGCTAATAAGTTAAAGAAAAAGAATAAAGGAAATAAGAAAGCGCATAAGGCTAAGAAGGCCGCTTAGATCCGAATTGACTTCGTATGGATTTCGAATAGGCTGCGGATTGACTGAGTGCCTGGTCCATTGGAAGTCGCGAGTCCGATGAAAATCGGATGAGCCGAAATCCATTCATTATTTTTTCTGCCTAATAATAATCGGTAGGCTCATATTTTGAATTTCTGTTACTTTTACGCCTGCAATAAGTGCGGAGCGGTTGGTTTTGATAGCTGTAATCAAATTTTCTAGGTTTGGTTTGAAGAATTTGTAGTAATCCTGAAGTGTTTTGTATGAACCGAGCTTTGCTTTATTTTCCACTTGATCTTCTTGTAAGCCAATAAATTTTGCTAATTCTTTTTCAGATTCATTACCTTCAAATATTTTCATATTTTCGAAAAAGGCTGATTCACTGGTTTTTATTTCAACTTCCTGTGTTTTGGTATTAGTGGTAAGGAAATCAATTTTGTATTGTAAATCATTTATCCTCTGATTTGTCTTTTTTAGTAAAGTATTTAGAAGGAACAAATATTCATCCAGTTTGTCTGATCTGTTTTCCGCCTGGTCTAAATATTTGAATAGATCGATAGATAACGTGTTTTTAATCTGACTTAGTATCTGCGAATCGGTTTGTAGAACGGAATTAATATCTATTGTTTTTTCACCTAAATAATATGTTGCAAGAATACTTTTCTGCAGAGCTTTGGCATGTTTTTGTTGCATTTTTGTAAGGTGCTGACCTGTACTCAAATAACTTGTTAGCCATATGCTATTTTTTAGTTTTTCACCTAATGGTGATGCTGTTTCACCACGACCTTGTCCAAATATTCCGTTAACTTCAGCTCCTGTTAAACTACCTGCAGTTAAAACTGATGCCAGCATATTTCTGTGTGAACGATTGGCTAGGTTATCGATTTTATACACACTTAACACGCCTGTTTTTATGCCATCTGTTTCTATTGTTGTTTGCTGAGGCGTATTAGGATTAAATATATTTGTTATATTGCTCCAATTTCTAAATATAAGAAGGCTTACGAGGGCAATAACAAATGTTGTTAAAAAAATTGGTAGTACTTTTTCTTTTACAGGATTATGTTTATTTATCAGTTTTTTTAACCTTTTTTGAGCTTTTTCGTGTTCACTGACGTGATGCTTGAGGTGAATATAGTTCTTTTTCATCTTATTATTATAGCATATGTAGTCTCAAGTCTCAAGTGCGAGTCTCAAGTCTCAAATCTCAAGTCTCAAGTCTTAAGTCTCAAGTCTCAAGTGCGAGTCTCAAGTGCGAGTCTCAAGTTTCAAGTCTCAAGTGCGGATTTAAAATATGCAATCAATAATCGAAAAATGTGCTAAAATGTGTCTGAAATTATTAACCAAACTAAAATGCGAATTGGAATTGATGCTAGGATGTATGGTTCTGGGTTTACAGGTATAGGAAGATATACTTTTGAGCTAATAAGAAATCTGGCTGAAATGGATACGGTGAACGAGTATGTAATTTTTTTGAGAAAGGAATCTTTTAATGCTTTTAATCCTCCTAATGAGAGATTTACAAAGGTTTTAGCGGATTTTCCACATTATTCTTTTGCCGAGCAGTTTGGTTTTAAAAAGCTTTTAAATAAGACAGCTCTTGATTTAATGCATTTTTGTCATTTTAACGCACCGATTTTTTACAAAAAGCCGTATATTGTAACGGTTCATGACCTTACACTTTCATTTTTTCCGGGTAAGAAGTTTAATAGTTTTTGGAGGAGACTAGCTTATCGGATAGTGTTAAAAAAAGTTACTAACAGAGCTAGAAAGATAATTACTGTTTCTAGGCATACAAAAAAGGATTTACAGAAGATGTATAATATTCCTGATGAGAAAATAAGTGTGATATATAATGGTGTAAATCCTGAATTTGGAGAAAAGTCAGAAACTTTGAAAGCAGATTTAATGAAAAGGTTAGGTCTTCAGAAGCCATTTTTTTTATATACCGGTGTGTGGCGAGATCATAAGAATATTGTGGGTATGATAAAGGCATTTGCTGAGATGAATAAAGATTTAGGTAATCAATATAATCTTGTAATTACAGGCAAACATAATCCTAGCTATAATGAAATACCTAATACTGTAAAAGAATTGGGGTTAGAAGATGATGTACATTTGGTTGGATTGGTATCTGAAGATGATTTGAAATGCTTATATCAACATGCTTTGGCGTATGTTTTTCCTTCATTTTATGAAGGTTTTGGATTGCCACCACTTGAGGCTATGCAATGTGGAACTCCGGTTATTGCTTCTAATAAATCCGCTATCCCTGAAGTGTGTGGAGAGGGGAATGCTTTGTTTTTTGATCCTTATAATATTGATGATATGAAAGAGAAAATGCATATAATTGCTACTGATGCTTCTGTACGACAGCATTTAGTTAATGCCGGTTTTGAGAGGGTTAAGATATTTGATTGGGGGGAGATGACTAGCTCAGTACTTAATATTTATAACCAAACCGGATAGACCTCGAATTGACTTCGGATAGACCTCGAATGGATTAATTTGGTAGATCTTACAAGTCAATACGAAGTCAGTTCGATATCAATACGAAGTCAATTCGAAACATGCAAAAACTAAGTGATCTCATCAAAGGCCGTTTGGATGCTCACGCATTAAGTTCATCTGCAAAGTCATCAGAAGTCATATATAAGGCTAATATTATGTTAAATGATTTATTTAAAGAATCACAAGGAAACGTAAAAGCTTATCGTTTTGAACGTGGAATTCTTTTTATAGCGACCAAAAATGCTATATGGAGTCAAGAGGTGTGGGGAGTGCAGGAATCAGTGTTAAATAATCTAAAAAAACAATTTGGAGAAAGAATTGTAAAAAAAGT
Organism: Candidatus Altimarinota bacterium; assembly: GCA_029934675.1. Taxonomy (GTDB): domain Bacteria; phylum Patescibacteriota; class Gracilibacteria; order UM-FILTER-43-11; family UM-FILTER-43-11; genus JAJDCE01. Next base: position 9,338 of record JAOZLT010000018.1, read on the forward strand.
TTTAATCAAAAGTGACCGCTGATTATGCTGATTTTATGGATTTACCATGATTGATTGTCAGGATGACCAGGGTTGTGGGATTACTATTATTTTTTTGTTGACAATTAACTAAAGCTCAATTACAATTTGCCTCGCCTTGTATCGCATGGTGCATGGTTAACTAATTTGATAATATTTAATTTCTGAACTGCCCGTGTTAAAAATCCGACTCCAGCGTACCGGAAGAAAAAATAGACCTTTTTATAGAGTTGTAGTTGCTGAACATTCGGCTCCTGTAAAAGGTAATATTATAGATCAGCTTGGTTCTTATGATCCTTTGGAAAAGCCTTGGCGTTTTGATGTAGATACGGATAAGGTCCTTGAGTGGATTAAAAAAGGAGCCAAACCAACTAATACCGTAGCTCGTCTTTTAAAATCAGCTGGTGTTAAGGATATGGAGAAATATATTGTCGAGATGGTAAGTCGTAAGAAGAAAAAAGCAGAGGAAGAGAAACCAGATTCTGCTAAGGCTTCGTCCGATGAGAAGGAAGAAGCTCCAAAAACTGAGAATGAAGAAAAAGCTTTAGTTGAAGAACCAAAAGAGGATGAAAAAGTAAAGGATGAAACTTCAGAAGATTCTAAGGAAGAAGAAAAGAAAGAGGACGCTCTAGCAGAAGAATCAAAAGAGGACGTTGTTTCGGAAGATGATAAGAAGTAAATTTGTTTAAAATTAAAAATTCATAATTAAAAATTCTTAATTCCTAATTCTTAATATTATGGCTGAAGAAGAAATATCTACTGAAGACCAGGCTACGGGTCCTGACAAAGATTTTGTCGAATACGTGGTAAAATCTATTGTTGGTGAACCTGATAAAGTGGTTGTCACAAGAACAGTTGATTCAATGGGTGTTTTACTTACCTTACAAGTATCTAAAGAGGATATGGGTAAAGTTATTGGTAAAAGTGGCCAAACAGCGAAGTCAGTTCGTATTTTACTTCGTGTTATTGGCGCTAAAACCAACACTCGTATTAATATGAAGATTGTTGAGCCGGAAGGTGGTGAGGTTAAGATGGGTGAATTAGAAGATGAAAAAGAGGAAAAGAGTGTTTTGGATGAACCAGATCTTGAGATATAATTTTTGATTAGGATTCGGTACTTAAGATTCAGGATTCATCCGAATTCAGAATTTTGAATCCCGAATCCTTTTTTATTTACTTAGAAATTTGATATGGATGGTGGTCTTATGGTAACTAATGAATTTAATATTGTTGACCTTATGAATTTAGGGGTAGCAATAGCGATAATAGTCGCAGGAACATTGTCTGTGTTTTACATTTTTTTTGGTGGTATATCCTTTATTTTGTCTGGTGGGCAGGAGGATAAGATTAAACAAGCGGTTCATACAATTCGTTATGCGATAATAGGTCTTATCGTTACTATATTTTCTGTTACGATAATAAAGATACTAGGACTTGTATTTGGTTTTGATCTTCTTTCTCTTATAACTTGGGATAGAATTACTGTATTGATGAATAACTTGATTACTAAAATAGCTAGTGGAACTACGGGGCAAAATTTGCCTGGAAGCGGAAATTTGCGATAAATCTCAAGTGCGAGTCTCAAGTGGTTTTTTTGTGGTAATAAAAAAAATCCCAATTACAATCTTGAGACTTTAGACTCGCACTCGCACTATTCGATTTCCATCGAAGCTATTTTGATGTTTTTGAAGTCGAATGGGAAACGGAATGATTCTTGAGCTCTTATTAGATTTGCAAATAGACTCCAGGGACTGTCTTTGATATAGACAAAAGCATTACCTCTTTCTTGATTGGGATTGTAATCTTCTACGAAGTCAATTTGAGGTGTTACTGGCACAACTCCGTATAGCATAGCTCTTTGTGCTTCTTTCAAACACTCATTACTTGTGGTTGATATTAGAATAATGTCAGCTGCTGCATATATTTTTCTTTTTTCATCTTCACTAGCTTCGGTAATTGCAACTTTTTCAGGATTTTCTTCAGCTAATCCTGTGAAATATTTTTGATATTTTTCTGTACCTATACTTGTGATTACTATTTCAACAGGTTGTTCAAGAATACCATTCATAATATCTTGAATCATTGCTAGATTATTTTGGTCTGTAAGTGGGTAAGTAACGCAAATTAAGGGAATTTTTTTATCAAATGTAAGGCCGATTTCTTCACAAAAAACTTCTTTATTCTTAAGTTTATTTTTAATAGTCTTCTTGCTATATTTCTGAGAAATTTTGTTGTCGTAAGCCGGATTAAATTTGTTATTAGTCATTAATTTACTTCTAAGATATCTAGCTATTATAGCATATCTATCTCTGAAAATCAAATATTTTAATACCCAATTTTCAATACCCAATATTCAATTCATTTGTAATTTGGTAATTAGAACATTAAAATCTATTTATTATGATAGAAGAACAACACAAAAAAACAGGAGAGAAGCGGCTAGTGGTTATCGATGGTAATCATCTTATTCACAGAGCTTTTTATGCTATTCAGAATCCTCTTAAAACTTCAACTGGTGAACAGACTAATGCCATATTTGGTTTTGCTAGTATGCTACTTAATATTATTGAGGAGGAAAAGCCTGACTATATTGCGCTTACATTTGATGAGAGGGCTCCTACTTTCCGTCATGAAAAACATGAGGAGTACAAAGCTACCCGTAAAAAGGCACCAGATGAGTTGTATGCTCAGATCCCTCGTATTAGAGAGATGGTTAAGCGATTTAATATATCTGCTTATTCCAAAGAAGGATATGAGGCGGATGATATGATGGGAACCTTGGCGAAGCTTGCGGGACAAGAAGGGATTTTTACCCATATAGTTACTGGCGATATGGATATGATGCAGTTAATTAATCCTCAAGTTGTCGTTGTATTTCCACATAAAGGATATAGGGAGCCTGTTTTTTATGATTCGGATAAAGTTTTTGAAAAATACGGGATATATCCTAATCAGGTTGTGGATTATAAGGCGATAGTGGGGGATACGTCGGATAATATTAAAGGGGTGGATGGTATTGGTCCTAAGGGGGCAACGGATTTACTCGGTAAATACAAAACTCTGGATGGGATATACGAGCATTTGGATGAGATAAAAGGGAGTCATAAAGAAAAGTTGGAACGAGATAAAAAAATCGCTTATTTTGCGCAGGATTTGGCTCGTATACGTGTTGATTCACCATGCGAATTTAAATCTGAAGACACAAAACTTGAAGATCTTGATTATCTTGGTTTATTAAAGTTTTTTGATGAGATGGAGATGAGAAGTCTCCATCGTCGGCTTACAAAGATGATTCCTACGGAGAAATTACAGTCGGAGGAGCAGATGAGTTTGTTTTAAAAGCGAAGTAACGATGTGACGAGATAACGAAGTAAGTGGGGTCAGGAGTTTTTTCCTCCGAGAAAATTTTAGTATAAAATGAGATATGATTAGGAGGTTTTTTGTTTGAATTAAATTTAATTAGAATTCTCTAACCTTTGAGATGGGAAGTAAGCCATTTTCTAATGATGAAAAACAGCCTATTTTAATTATCTGAACCCCGATTCTCGGGATTAAAGGATTGTATGGATTTCGCAGATAGATTATTAGAGCAAAAACTCCTTTTTCTCTATTATTACTTTCGGATTTGTATGTCGGTAAACAGGCAGATGGGGTAATCGTTTGTGGTTTAGTGGATACTACATCAATACAGTTATTTCCCCGAAAGAGAAACCAATGCTTCTGCTGAATCTTTTAATGCAAAATTAAAAGGATTTAGGTCTCTTGTGCGTGGTGTAACAGATAAGAAATTCTTTTTATATCGCATAGCTAAGATTTATGGGTGAGAAATTTAATCCCCCAAAAAAACTCCTGACTCAATATATTCCTGACGTCTTTTATCATATTTCTTAGCTTTTTCTGA
>JAOZLT010000147.1:0-2826 GCA_029934675.1 Candidatus Altimarinota bacterium
AGCCATTCGCTCTTTTTCAAGCTCTTTTGCTAATTCTCCCTTGCCCTCTTCTTTGGCTTTTTTGATCTTATCGTCAAGGTCTGCCAGTTGACTATCAAGCTCCCCTTTGGATTTTAAAACCTCATCGTAATTTTTCGATAAGTTTTCTTTATCCTCTCGAAGTACCTTGTTTTCATCATTAAGCTTTTTTGTATGTGCTGCCCATTCACTACTTAATTTATCCGCAGACTCTTGTTTGATCGCACCGCTGTCTAGTAACTCTTTTACTATTTTAATCATTTCAATCTCCTATTGAATTTACACAATTATTCAATCATAGAGGCACCATTTACGGATAAATAGGTGAATAGGTGTAATTAAACTTATAAAAAAGGTTTTGGAATGACGACATATACTTACAATGATAGTTTTATCGTTGACAGCATCGACCTGAGTACCCTTGAGGATGAAGAAGCCAAAGCTGTAGAGCAGGTAACACAGATAGGGATTACAGCATCGCCATACATAGAGAAGCTTGTTACTTGTACGGTGTACAAATCACTTTCTGCCTTGCAGCTTGAGGATAGCGGCTTCCAGGAGAAATACGATATTTACTCCAAAGAGTTTGACCGCTATTACAATCTATCCATTACACAAGCCCCCACGAATGTATCTACTATTCCACTAGGTAGAGGTTAAATATGATTAACATCTATGATACTCTTGTTGAGATAGAAGCTAAATTGCTAAATATCCAGTCGATCAAGACGCTGTCTATCGGAATGGAAAGAGGGATTAATGCCAAAGACTGCCCCTTTGTCCGGGTAGTGCCTGAGATGAATACTAGCAGTGAACAGGACTATTGCATCAATAGTGGTGGTGACGATCTAACCTTTGAGGTGATCTTTGGTTTTGACCGGAAAAATAGAGATATCAAAAAGCTATATAGTGATTATTACACCCTTGAGAGTGAGATACGCTCTGCACTACTCAACACTACCTACACATAGGGCAGGTGCATATTCCTGCATACCGTTACCGATGAGGATAAACTTGACAATATAAAATCCGCACTATCCCGATTCAAGATCGTGGGTATCGAATGGTAAAAGTCACCGGCATTGAAGAGAGTATAAAGAACCTCACAAAATATTCACATAAGTTTTCAGAAAATGTGCTTATAGATGTGACTGAGGATATTTACGACAATGCCACAAAGAATATAGCGCCGCACTCCAAGACAGGCAGAATGGAAAACAACCTGAGTATGCGAGTGCAGAAACGGGCTTTGACTGCTCAGGTATACATCGAAGATTCAGGAATGATGGCAGAATGGAATGGCAAAGCAATCAACTATGCGCTATTCGTACATTTTGGCACAAAAGCGCATACTATTGAGCCCAAGAACAAAAAGGCTTTGCGCTGGGCAAGTGTTGGAGGCTTTGTCTTTGCAAAGAGAGTCGAGCATCCAGGCTATAAAGGTGATCCCTTTATGGTAAACGCAGCACGAAAGACAATGTTAAGCATAGATAAAATTTACAAGAAGGCATATAATGACACACTCTGAAAGTTGGGCATTTGCAAACGAAGCATACAATGGCAGCGGTGGATTTGACGATAAATCCTACATAGATAAACATACAAGAGAGAGTGACGACAAATACTCTGAGCGTAAAAAGATCGCATACTACTCTAACAAGTTTGTGCAGAAGGTAAGCCGATATAACGGCTACCTTTTCAAAAATAATCCTATTCGTTCTTCAGGTAATAAGATGGTTGAGGCTGTCTTTGCCGATTGTGACAATACAGGCAACTCTATGGATATCTTTATGTCATCGTTTGCCAAAGGCGCAAAAGTGAGAGGCACGGGTATAGTCCTTATTGATATGCCCTCCGATATGCCAGACAATGCGCAATCTCAGATAGAAGAGCGGGCTTTGCCTTATTTTGTGAATATCAAACCAGAGGATATCACCTCTTACAAGCTGGACAAGTTCGGCAACTTCGTTTGGGTCGCATACTCCGACACGCTGGATAACTCAACCTTTGAAGAAGAGGACATCGTTAATATCACTCGGTATTATGATGCTCAAGAGTGGCGCATACTTGATGAAGATGATTCAGTGTTGGAGTCCGGCAGCCACAGCTTAGGCATTTGCCCTGTGATCTTCTTTGGAGAAAATGGTGTGTTTCCTGATATTGGAGAGTTTACTCAGGTTGCAAAGATCGCCAAAGATCATTTCAACGAATCCTCAGAGATGCGCGATATTATGCGCTCCCAGACATTCAGCATCTTAACCCTGCAAGCGGATAACCCAAGCGATGTTACATTGACTCTGAGTACAGACAATGCGATCAAATACGGCTCAGGTATGAACGCTCCTGCATTCATTTCACCCGATCCAGCTCCTGTTGATGCATATAAGGAAAAATTAGTTGCTCTTGATAATGATATGAACGAAATTTGTTATGACATCCCAACAGGACTAAGTGCTGAAAGCGGAATAGCCCTCAGTGTTAAATTTCAAGCATTGAACGGGTCTTTAGCCAACTTTGCGCAAAGACTACAGGCGTTTGAATCCTCTTTGTTTGAGATAGTGTGTTTATATCTTGGTGTCAATAATGATGTCGTTATCCTATATCCTACCGAATTTAATATCACAGATATAAATGAGGATATAGCTATACTCGATAATATAAAAAGTATGGGATATTCACTTCCAAACTATGAGAGTGAGAAATTAAAAAATATCATAGGAGAGGATTTGTCCAATATAGATACTGATAAAATGGGAATCCTTATAGCAGAGATAGAAGATAGCCTTAAATTATAAGTAGCGTGTTTGT
>JAOZLT010000147.1:2836-4263 GCA_029934675.1 Candidatus Altimarinota bacterium
AAAACAACAAAAGTCCAACAGATTATAGGGAGTGACCTATCGAATGTAAGCCAAGAACAGATGAATATTATTTTGGCTGAGATAGAGGACGGGTTGAAAGAAGTTGCAGAGGTTGAGCCTAAAGCGTTAAAAGAGTAACTCCCCAGCGTCAAAGGCTTTTTGCTGTTCTATGTCATAAGATCATTATCATCATATTCAGCATCTTTTATCTTATCGCGCCAATCGTCGCTTTCAATGAGCATTTGAAAGCTATCTTGTGTCAATCGCCTAAATTTATCTTTTCCTATTACTTCGATAATCTCTTTCATTCTGGCTACAAACCAATCTCTTCCATTTATTGTCAATATGCTACCTCCCAATCTCCATTAAGTACAAACTCTAGGAACCCTTTTACATCTTCATTCATAGGCATATCGTTGTGAAATTTCACAAAGCTTTCTGCCATATACTCTTTTATATTTGTGGAACCATATTCAGACATAGGATACCCGCTTGCAATATCTTTTTTTAGAAGCGCGTCAAAGTTTTTTGTTCCACTCATAGCCTTTTTCCAATTATCGTTAATTATACTATTTTTAGTCAATCCTTCTGGTAAATACCTTAAATGTATATAGTGTCCTAGTTCGTGTGTTACTATATCGAGTGGAACTTGACTAGATGCTATATGCCAAGATGGTTTAGCAATCAACTCTTTTTTAAAGTTCACTGTTTTTTGCATATCAGAATAGTCCCAGCCCTCTTCTTTATACCACTTGATATCTTTCTCTAGGGCTTTTATTGTTTTAATTCGCCTGTTATATGTTTTTATGCTGCTGGGTTTAATTTTATCTGCATATTCTCCTAAATCAAACTTTGTCCTCATTAGCACATCGTCTGCATTATGTATTCTCTCTATTATTTTTCCATTCTTGTCTGCTACTGCGTAACCCTGCCCACTATTCATATCTGCAAGCGTTTCTCCCATCTTATCTGCCGACATCTTGTGTTTATAGTTTTCAACCTTTGGCATTGGAAACTTCCCATTTCTTACATTTTTATATCTTCCCATTTGGGTATATGTTTCCGTAATTATCTCTTTTGTCCTCTTTGTCGGTTTTATATCCCCAATAAATTTAGGTGTTAAATCAACACTAACATCAACATCACCCAGCACCCCCTTCACCGGCTCAATAGGATACTTAGGCCGCGTCTTATTCATAACATCGACCAGCGGCGTTCCTGACTTATAATCTGCAAGGTTATCCCAACTCCCCAGAATATCCCGCTGCTGCTCATCGGTAAACTTATCCATCTGGTTTCCGACTTTGTGCTTTTTGACCTCTTTGTATTTGGGTACATATTTACACAAACAGTGAGGATGCAATCCCAAAGACACCATCTCATCTTTAGGCACGATCCCTTTCCCATACCCGACATCAAGATTTGCA
>JAOZLT010000019.1:0-11663 GCA_029934675.1 Candidatus Altimarinota bacterium
AATTTTTAATTCTTAATTCTTAATTAAACAGAGCTAGGTTAATGCCCAAAAAAGTTACTTGACAAGATAGATAAATTATTGTATAATTTACCACTATCTAATATCTACTATGAATCAAACAAATAAATTTCAAAATAATTTTTTAAATTATGAATCACCCGAAAAACCAATAACGGATTCAAAATCTATTATTATCAAAAAGTCTAAACTATCCAGCCTGTTCAGGATAATAATATTTTTGGGTGCGCTTATGGGTACTCAAGGATGTGCTTCAACTTCACAAAACAACAAAGCATCAGCAAATATCATAAAAGACCTCATAGCAGAACTTGGTGCAAGAAATTCAGGATTACAAATACGTGAAGATGGAACTATTACAGGAATTATAAATTGTGAAGATGATTTAGATCCTTCTCAAGCGCTATCAAAAGCAGAAGAATTGAATCGTTCAATTCTTGAACAAACCCCAGACAAAACTACAAGTGCTACCAAAAAACTGGGAGATAGAACATTTACATGTGTTCGTGGAGAAATAAACCCAGAACCAAAAACTATAGATGACGGTATTAAAAAACTCTTAGAGGGAACTGGATACAATCAAGTCGGGATATTCAATGACACAGTTATTCAGTATGGCGAAGGAGATAGCGAAGAAAGCGCAATAGCTGATGCCAAAAAAAACATCGAGTTTTTTCTACCTGCTGGAACTTATACTCGCACTAACACAAAAACATTACAGCTAAAAAGAGGAGAAAACAAAGGTAGATGGGTAGCTTTAATGCATGCGATTAAAAAGCATGATAAAAAGCCTACAAAAGTTGATTCAAGTAAGGCAACTGTATCAATCGACCAAAGCAAAATTAAAGCAAGTAATGGAGTAGAAGTTTTAGAAAGTTCAGAAAAGCTAAAAATTAATACAAAAAAAAGACATTACAAAATTGATAAATCTAGAAACTCAGGAGAAAATGATTTGTTTGGACTTTGCAAAACCGCTGACAAAGAAGAAGCATGGATATTTGTTAAACGAAAAAATGGGAAAGAAACATGGAATGAGAATGGATCTAATGAACAACGCGGAAGAGCTAGTGTAGACATAAAACCAATGATAGAAATTGTTAAGGGTACATCGAAAATAACTGAAATTTCTTTTTATCATCATCATCCTATCGAGACTAAAGCATATAACGACACATCTCAAACACCATCAAGTATAGATATTATAAACTTTATCGATACTATGGAAATTATAGAAAAAGTAAACCCAGAGCTACTAGATAAACTCGATTTCCGCATAGCCACCTCTACTGGTATATATATTATAAAACTTAATCCTAGAATCCTAAAAAACAAAAGATATATGAAAAGGATAATAAATATAGCTAACAAATTAATGTGGGAAAGGCTAACATTCCCACATTTTGATTATTCAAGAAGAAATTTAGATAACTATCACACACAAAATATTAAATTCGCAAAAAGATTCATTAGTAAATTAATGAATATTCGTTTCATTCCGAACAAAGAAGCGTTAAAGAAAAAATCTCCTGGAATAAAAACAGTTGACCTACAAAAACAAGTAAGAGACATTGATACACAAACTCTATTTAAGGTATTTTATGCACCACAATTACAAAAAATAATTTTAAAAGGTAATGTTTCTTCTACTTTATACGACGGTGACGGAAAACGTGTAGGTTATATTGATGAGCAGATGAAATGGCACATAAAAATACCAAAAAACGGATGGCCAAAAAATGAATCTGAATCTTTAAATCTTAACGATTATGCACAAAAAATAATTAAAAGGTTAAGAGAAGAGTATAAAAAATCTAAATAATCTTCGCAAACCTCCTCTTACCAACCTGAATCACCATATCTTTTTCAAGATGTATAACCTCATTAGAATTTTCCACTTTTTTGTCATTAATCTTTACACCACCCTGCAAAATTAGCCTTTTAGCATCACCACGAGAATCTATAAGCTGACATAATTCCAATAAATCGATAACATTCCTGTCTCCATTAATATCAAATTCAGGAATATCGTCAGGAATACCGCCTTTTTTAAAAATATTTATGAATTCCTGTTCAGCCAAATCCCCATGTTCCCTGCTATGATATAAAGCTACGATTTCTCGTGCCAAGTGCATCTTTGCATCTCTTGGATTATTTCCATCTTTAAGACTTTTATCTATTTCATCAACTTCTTTCAACGACACGTCTGTGCATAAAAGAAAGTATTTGATAATGAGATCATCAGACATAGACATTACTTTACCAAACATCTCTTTCGGCTCATCCATAATATCAATTGTATTTCCATAACTCTTACTCATTTTCCTTCCATCCAAACCTTCGATTAAAGGAGTTGTAAGAACAAATTTTTCCTTATTTTTATAAGACTTTAATAAGGTTCGACCTGCCAACATATTAAACAGCTGATCATTTCCTCCTATTTCCAAATCAACCTCCATATGCACACTATCGTACCCTTGCATAATAGGATATAGAAACTCATGCAATCCAATTGACTTACCAGCCTTCAGTCTCTTCTGATACATATCACGCTCAATCATCTGTTGAACAGTAAATTTCTGTGCAAGCTCAACAATATTCTGAAAATTAAGACCGGATAGCCAATCACCGTTATACATAATCTTTGCCCTACTAAAATCCAATATCTTTGATGCCTGTTCTTTATATGTATGAAAATTATGTTCAATATCCTGAAGTGTCAACGGTTTACGCATCGCATCCTTATCTGATGTGTCCCCTATTAAAGCAGTAAAACTCCCAACCAAAAAAATCACCTCATGCCCAGCATTCTGAAAATCTCGCAACTTACGTAACGGCACCGCATTACCCAAGCTAATACGTGTAGAAGTTGGATCCATACCAAGATAAACTTTCAGCTTATCCCCATTTCTTAATTTCTCCACCAAACCTTTCTTCGGAACAATATCCTGAACTCCACGAGATAATAATTGATCGATTTCCATAACTTTTTTTGTTAATTACCTACCTATTATATACAAAAACTCGAAAATCGAAAATCGAAAATCGAAACTCGAAGCCCTCCCATTACCCCCTTGTCTGGACAATGATTTTTATGCCTGCCCGCCTTTGGTGGGATTAAATGATTTACTGTGATTTATTTACATGATTTTTTGTCTTGAATTGTGATTTTCTTATGATTTGGAGATGGTCATGACTTTTTACTTAAATTCCAATTACAAATACCACCGACGGACGCCATGTCATCACGACATTCACTTTCTTAGATGTACCCGTCCGAACGGCACCTTTTGAGCCGGGCGGGCAAAGAAGATTTAAAGGCAATGGCGGACCTGCCTGCCGCCTGCCTGCCGTTAGGTATGGGTAGGTAGGTCCAAAATGCAGCGAGCGTGGGAGATGATGGTACTCGGCAACAACATTGATTACACGCTTCGCAGAAGTTTGGTGGTTTTTTGCTTCGTTTTTTTTGCAGGTAAGTAGCGAGTGATGCGCCTGCCTGCCGGCAAAGGCAGGTTCCGCAATGGAGTGCTCGGAGCGATAGTGAGAACACGGAATGAAGGACAAAAGATTGGCAATTTGCAAAGTGAAACGGAGAAAATTGATAAGCTTTTGAGCATTAACCCTATTGCAAAAAAATGAAGAAGCGTGCATTAAATAGCATCGCCATACTTAAAAGTACGAGTACATCACAAAAGTAAGTCGCGATCTTTATCGCAATATAATAGGCTTAATTCTTTGACGCTAAGCATAGTTGAACAACTAATAACCAACTAATCCAACTTCTTCCCCCAATCCAACTTCTCCCTCAAAGTACTGAAGAAACTCTCAGACGGAAGCCTAATAAACCTCACAATTCCGTCTCTCTTTATCTGAATCTCATCCCCGTCTTGAAGCATCTCACTCTCCTGTCCATCAATTGATATATATGTATGACGTTTTTTGCTAAAAACCTGTATTTCAATTTTCTTTGTAGCTGGAATCACAATCGGCCTTTGCGTAAAACTATGTGGTGCAATCGGAGTTAAAATTACAGCTTCTATACGCGGATATAGTATCGGGCCTCCTGCAGAAAGATTATATGCTGTTGAACCTGTTGGAGTTGCGATAATAAGACCATCAGCATGATATTCGGTAAGTTTTTTGCCATCAACCCTTGTCTTCAGACTAATGAGTCTGGCAAGCGAGCCTTGAGTTATTGCAGCTTCGTTAAGAGCATGGAATTTTTTGATAACTTTACCATTTCTCAAGACCTCTACATTAAGCATAAACCTCTCATCTATCGTGTAATTACCGGCAAAAACTTTCTTAAGAGTTTTATTAATCTGTGCGGGTGAAACTTCTGAAAGAAATCCGAGATTTCCAATATTAATCCCAAATATCTTCGTATTAAATTCCCTCATGGTCCGAACAACGCTCAAAATTGTACCGTCTCCGCCTAAAACTAGAAGAAGATCAACCTCGGTACTACCTCTTTTAAACTCCTTATAACTTTTTAACCCAATAAGTTTGGCTACATGTTTTTCAACATAAATCTCTTTTCCTTCTTTTTTTAGATAGTTGTATACACGACAAAAAATCGGCGCATATTTTTCTACATTTGTCCTCTTTGCTGTAATACCAATCTTTTGCATACTTTAATTGTAGATGAAAAATGATAAATATTAAATAACAAAATCAGCTTACCTTACAGTAGGCACAAAAAATCACAAATCACAAATTATGAATTATGAGTTATGAATTATGAATTTGAATCAAAAATCACAAATGATAAATCAGAAATATTATTTTGATTATTCTGAATTCTAAATTGATACGTAAGTTATGAGTTAAAAATCAGCCTGCCCCGCAGTAGGCGTGGGAAATGAGAAATGAAAAATGTGAATCAGAAATGACAAATGATAAATGGCAATCAGAAATCAGAAATGATAAATCATAAATGAAAAATCTACGACGTAGCAACTCCCTGATGAATAGAATTAAGCATCCCCTGAGCAGTCCTTCCCCAACTAAAATTATTAACCTGCTCATACCCCCTATTCCTCAACTGCAACCTATAAGAATCATTTTCTATAAGCTGAGTTATACCATCTGCCATATCCACAACATCATTCGGATCTGCATAATGAATTGCATCAACTCCAAGTTCAGGTATTGATGTAACTCTAGATGCAAGAACTGGCACTCCAGATTGCATTGCCTCCAAAATTGGAAGACCAAAACCTTCGTAAAACGACGGGAATAAAAAAAGTTTAGCTCCTTGCATAAGTGTTACCAAATCGTCATCAGGAATATATTCTAGAAATTTTACCCTAAGCATTAAGCCAAGCTCCTTAACTTTATGGAAAATCTGTTTATAATACCAACCTTTTTTACCTACAATTACAAAACGATAACTTTGCTGATTTTTAGGACTTAGTAAACTATAAGCTTTCAGTGCACCCATTATATTTTTTCGAGGCTCTAATGTACCAGCCATCATTATATAATCCGGATCAAGATTATATCTTCGCTGAACACTAACTATTTTATTTGCATCCATTTTACGAGAAAATATATCACGCACCCCCGCATAAACAACCTTTGTTTTCTCATCTAAATTTAAGCCAGGATATCTTTGCATTAAATCTTTCTTTGTATATTCAGATACTGTAAATATCCATTTACTTTTTTTAACAGCACTTTTAAGCGTTATCCTTTCAATAAATGTCGCCTTTCTCTGATGTCTGGCAGGCGATTTAAAAGCTACAAGATCATGAACCACCAGAGCTACTTTCAGCTTGGTAGAATCATGTAAAAAAGGGACAATATAACTTTCAGTTGCGATAAAAACATCAATTTTATCTCTAATCATTTTTTTGTAAAAGTTCCAATGATATATAAAGCCTCTACCAGATATCTTTATTACATTTACGTTTGGAAGATATTGATATTCAGTATTATCTTCGTTATTTGTGTACAAAAAATACTCATTTTCCCGATCTTGATTTAAGATACTTTTTAAGACGTTTGCAGTCCAAACCCCCTTCCCTCCACTAGTTCCATCCACACCTCTGATGTCGAAAGCAATTTTCATAGTACGTATTGATATCGGATAGACTTCGCATGGACTACGAATTGACTACTATAGCCTAAGTCAATTCGAAATCTATTCGATATCCATGCGAAGTCCATCCGATTCGCATTATACATCAACTTTAATCAAAAACTACAAACTTGAACTTATTAACTATTAGTAATATAGTAACCCCCTTTTATACACACAGCTAAGTAATCAGTAAGTAAACAACACCTAAACAGGTGCTCATAACTGACTATAAAATGAAAATTGTAAATTACTTAGTAATTATGTTAATCTAGAACCGTTAAATTCAGCTTTTAAACCATTATATTTTAAGTACTTAAAAATGAAATTACGAAGATTAAAACATATGTTTCTTCGACTGAGCACGGAAGAAAAAGTCCTTGGTATCGGATGTCTTACAGTTCTGATAGGTACTTTTTTACCTTGGTATTCCGTAATTTTCAGTTATGAAGATAAAAATATTCTTGAATCTGGCTTCTCAGGGCACTTAGGAGTTATCGGGTTTGTAATTTTTCTACTGACATTATTATCCATATCTTTCCTAGTGGCCGATCACCTATCAATCAAGCTTCCAAAATTCGGATTAAAAAAAGAGTGGATAATTATGTTTCTAACGGGGGAAAGTGCTTTTTTAATCCTTCTAATGGTAGCTGTTAATGTCAAACGATCTCTTGAATATACAAACGCTGAACTTCGATTTGGCCTTTATGTAAGCCTAATTGGATCTCTGATAAGTGCATTTGCCGCCTTTTCCCAAATTCAAAAAAATCAAAAAAAAGATGTTAAAACATTTTTTGGACAAACTGAAGAAGAAGCTGTAATTCAGACAATAACCGAAAATGAAGATAACAATCCTTACATAAAAAAACCCGAAGAGCTAACAACTGAAGTGAAAGATGTTATCGAAAACACCGTAAACCAATCTGAACAAAAAAACTTTTTTTATGAGGAGAATACTGATTCTGAAAACGAAGAGGAACTCTTTATCAACAATGATGAATTACCTAAAATAACAGACGAACTGGATAATGAGGAAGATGAAGAAAAACCATATAATAAAACAATCGATAAAGATGAGATAATAGAAGGAAATGAATTAAAAATTATTGCAGAAACTCCTATTGATGAAGAAAAAACTGCTGAAGTAATATCATTAGATGAGGAAAATGAAGAAAAACCATATAATAAGATAGTCGATAAAGAAACTCCTATTGATGAAGAAAAAACTGCTGAAGTAATATCATTAGATGAGGAAAATGAAGAAATGAAAAAGAATACTGAAGATGAAAAAACTGAAACCTTAGAAACAGATATAAAGAATAACCTAATGACAACTGAAGAAATTGAGAATAAAAAATCATCAGAGCAAGGTAGTTATTTCATACGTGAAGCAGGTGTTGCCATCAACTCTGAGGTTCAAACTCAAAGAGAAAAAAAACCCAATATCAAAGTTGATATGAAAAGTATTAAAAAAGTTGAAGACAAAGGTATAAAACCTCAAAAAAAGAGAATCAAACCATCCAATGAAAACCTAAGTATATATGATGATATGTAACACCCGATAGACCTCGATAAACTTCTATGCCGGTAGGCAAGGCTGTAAGACAGAGTCAATCGAACCTACCAAGTCAATCGAAATCAAACGAATTCAAACAATATCAAACGATATCAAACGAAAAATTCTATTGCATTTTTATTTAATCAATTTACAATAACTTTCCTATGGCTTCTACAGATGAACAGCCGGGCGAACCAAAAAACATCGACAAAGAATATGTCGAAATAATTCGTTCAGACAGTGAGATAGATAAAAAATTCCTTGAAGATACAGGCCTATCAGCTAAAATTATTTATTTCTGCAAAGATTGCAACCAAATAATCAAACCTAAAAGAATAGGTAAAAAATTTAAATTCAGTTGCCCAGAATGTAAAGGTAACAACGTCTCATTCGGCACTGAAAAATCAATTCTTAATTATTACAAAAAGGTTCAGAAAGAAGCTCAAAAGGCAAAAAAATAAAAATAAAAGCTTATTTTATCTCTAGTAATTACTTTATTATGAAAAAATTAGCTCTTTTTATTATAGTGTTAATCAGCCTTGTTGTTATTGCAGGTTGTAATCACTCAAAAAAGACTGTAACCCGCTTTTCTTCAAACGAGGACGATAGTACCAAAACAACAGTTACCAAAATAGATAACGGAGAAAAGGTAAAACCAATACCAATCAAAATATCAGATAGTACCGATAATGTTAAAAAGGATGTAGAGTTTTCCGTAACATCTCCAGCTACTAAAATAATGAATACCAACAAGGGTTATCATTTAATTCAAGGCTCTACACCAAGTACAACCAATAAGATTTTAATAAATAACAAATCTCTAAGTAAATATAAATCAGGTGAAACTCAGTGGAATTACATTGCTGCCGCTTCACTTGGTACATTACAAAAAGGAAGAAATTATTATAAAGTAATCGCTTTAGATAAAAATGATAAAGAACTCGCCACTGAAAATTTCACAATCATCTATAAAGGAATAGAAAATGGTGCGCTAATAAGTGTTGGTAATAACAGTTGGATTTACTCATTATTACTAACAAGTTTAGCCTCATATGGATTCTTCTATTTAAAAGGCTCAAAACGTACTGCAAACCATACTAGATAATAATTCAATAGTTATTAATACTAAAAAAGCTAGACATAAATTTATATTTTGTCTAGCTTTTTATTTGGCTTAGATAAAAGAATATCCAGTATTAAGTAAACAAATGTTTACATCCAATTTGACAAGTGAACAAACGTTTACTAAACTAATTACGAATTCAGAAATTACAAATAAATAATTTTTAATTCTTACTTGTCCCGCTATGGCGTGGAATTTTTAACTCTTAACTAAATAAAAAATGAGTAATAAGAACGATGCTATAAAAAACGCAATATCTCAAATCGAGAAAAATTATGGTCAAGGAGCCATTATGAAAATGGGCGATATATCTAAAATTAAAATCGAAACAATATCTTCAGGCTCCATCTCACTTGATCAAGCATTAGGAGGAGGTATTCCAAGAGGCAGAGTTGTAGAAATTTACGGACCTGAATCTTCAGGTAAAACTACACTGGCACTCCATGTCATAGCAGAAGCACAAAAAGCGGGAGGTAATGCTGCTTTTATAGATGCAGAGCATGCACTTGACCCTGAATATGCAAAAAAAATCGGAGTTAATATTGACGAACTATTAATATCTCAACCTGATAATGGGGAACAAGCACTTGAAATAGTAGAAACACTCACTCGTTCAGGCGGAGTAGATTTGATTGTAATAGATTCTGTAGCAGCCCTTACGCCAAAAGCTGAGATAGAAGGTATGATGGGCGATTCTTTTATGGGATTACAAGCTCGTCTTATGAGCCAAGCACTAAGAAAATTAACATCTATAATCTCAAAAACAGGTACATCCGTCATATTCCTAAATCAATTACGTATGAAGATAGGTGTAATGTTTGGTAATCCAGAAACAACCACAGGAGGAAATGCACTTAAATTCTACTCATCCGTTCGCCTAGACATACGCCGTATCGATAAAATAAACGTAGGAACAGGGGAAGATAAAGAAATTTCAGGAAATAGAGTACGTGTAAAAGTAGTAAAAAATAAAATAGCTCCACCATTCAAAAAAGCTGAATTCGATATAATGTTTAGCGAAGGAATATCTAAAAGTGGTGATTTATTAGATACTGCTGTTAAAAAGAATATAATCACAAAATCCGGTTCCTTTTATACTTATAAAGTTACCAAAATTGGACAAGGACGTGAAAACGCTAAGCAATTCTTAAAAGAAAATAACAAAATATTCGGTGAGATTGAAAAAGGAGTAAAAGAATGGAAAAATACGCCAGAAATTAAAAAGGAGGAAAAATCGAGTACAAAAGCATAAATTCAAACATTTAAAACCCCAGCCCCCTTCGAAGTCTTGACGAAGAAGTGCAGGGGTTTTAAATTAAAAACAAATTCTTGCAACCCAATCTCTTACACAAAACTTGCTCAAAGCTCTCAAAATCGGTAAACTTCATACACTAAAAATAAACACATAACACCATCATCTTACCTACCTATAATCCGTTACTAAAGATATGGTACGTCAGCGGGTTATGTTGTTATTTCGTTATCCCATCATTATATGGCTGAAGTAAATGTAAATAATATTACCAAAATTCCACCTCATAGCAAAGAGGCTGAACAGTCTGTTTTAGGTTCAATTCTAATTGATAAAGAAGCTATTATTAAAATTGCTGATGTAATTAAAGCAGAAGACTTCTATCACGACATTCATAAAATTATATTCGAAGCAATTAATGATCTCTATAATCGTCACGATCCAATCGACCTTTTAACCATTGCTAATCTTCTTGAGGAGCGAAAACAAATAGATATTATTGGCGGACCCGCTTATTTAGCAGAGCTAACTTCTACGGTACCGACCTCTACGCATGTATTTAAATATGCACAAATTGTTAAAAATAAGTCCACACTACGTAAAATGATAAAAGCTGGGAATATAATTGTAGCTTGTGGTTATAATGAAGAAAGTAATATAGAAAATTTACTGGCAACATCAGAAAAAGAAGTATTTGGAATCTCTCAAACATTTCTAAAAGACCGCTTTATTCATATAAAAGAAATTCTAGATAAACGATATGAAGAATTTGCTACTCTCCATCATGCAGATGAAAAAGATAAAGTAAAAGGAGTCCCCACAGGATATGCAGGATTAGACAAAATTTTATCCGGCCTACAGCCTTCAGATCTTGTTATATTAGCTGCTCGTCCGAGTATGGGTAAAACAGCTCTTGCTCTTTCAATGGCGCAAAAAATAGCCATAGAATCAAATAAAAAGAAAACTGTTGGCATATTTTCATTGGAAATGTCAAAAGAACAACTTGTAGACCGCTTATTCTGCTCGATACTTGGTGTAGATTCATGGAAACTTCAGAATGGAAAATTAAGCGACAAAGATTTTCAAAATATGGGCTCAGCAATGGATAAACTTAACAATGCCCCCATATATATTGATGATTCTGTGGGAATGTCTATAGTTCAACTAAAAGCAAAAGCAAGGCGTCTTCAAATGGAAAAAGGATTAGATTTAATAATTGTAGACTATTTACAATTAATGAGTACAGGATCAACCAATTATCAATCTAATCGCGTTCAAGAAATATCTGAAATTTCACGCTCTCTTAAGGAATTAGGAAGAGAACTCCATATACCAATTATGGCACTTTCCCAGCTTTCCAGAGCAGTTGAACTTCGAAATCCTAAAATCCCTCAACTATCAGATCTAAGAGAATCCGGAGCAATCGAACAAGATGCTGATATAGTAATGATGCTTTATAGAAAGGATTATTACGAAGAAAATTTAACTGAAGAAGAAATAGGTATAACAGAAGTATTCATCAGAAAACATAGAAACGGTCCAATTGGAAAAGCTGAATTACGCTTCGACAAAACCCAAATGCGTTTCTTCGACATAGACCGTAACCACGCAATGGGAGAACTAACTTAACATA
>JAOZLT010000019.1:11763-13201 GCA_029934675.1 Candidatus Altimarinota bacterium
GCACTCGCACCTGAGACTAAAAAAATATGACTCACGTTCCAAACTTAATAGCTATTTTCGGATGGTCAACACTAGCTTTTTTAGTAACATTAGCTTTAACCCCCATATATTTAAAAATAGCTAAACACTTAGGGTTAGGTAAAAAAATACGTGATAATGCAATAGGTGGAGAAAAAGCATCAATGTTCAAAGAGCTTCATGCAAAAAAATCTGGAACACCAACGTTAGGGGGAGTGGTTATGTGGGGATCAGTTTTATTGGTAATATTATCTTCTCGCATTCTTTCTCTAACGGGGATCATCCCACAATCGCTCCTTAACAGAGGAGAAGTATATTTGCCTCTTTTTACACTAGTTGCAGTTGGCCTACTAGGTGCAGTAGATGATTTATATAATGTAAAACAAATTGGAGGAAGAAAAGGTATAAAAGCAAAACCTAAGTTATTTCTATTAACTCTATTCGCAATATTAGGAAGTGTCTGGTTTTACTATAAACTGGGTTTTACCTCCATTCATATCCCAAGCGTCGGAGATTTTGAAATAGGCATGTGGTATATACCTCTATTTATTCTTGTAATTGTATCAACATCAAATGCTGTTAATATCACAGATGGACTCGATGGTTTAGCAGGAGGACTTTTAGTTTTATCATTTACAACATTCGGCGCTATCGCTTATGTACAAGGCCTTTTTATCCTTGCAATATTCTGTGGACTTATAATTGGTTCAATTCTAGCATTTTTATGGAACAACGTCCCACCCGCACTCTTTTATATGGGGGATACCGGTTCCCTGGCATATGGCGCAACACTAGGCGTAATAGCAATGATGACTGACTCAGTTATAGTACTTTTAGTTGTAGGTCTCATTTTTATTATCGAAACACTATCAGTCATCATTCAACTATTCTCAAAAAAATTCTTTAAAAGAAAGGTGTTTCTCATAGCACCCTTACATCACCATTTCGAAAAAATAGGTTGGGGTGAAGCAAAAATCACTATGAGATTCTGGATTATCGGAGCTATGCTTTCCGTTATTGGTACAATCATCGGACTTATAGGTATGGGTAACGGCGGTTTATAGTAAAATTAATTTTAATCAATTAGAATTCTCCGATACTTGAGTTAGGGAATAAGTTATTTTCTAATAATGAAAAACAGCCTATCTTATTGTCTGAGCCCGGATTCTCCAGATTAAAGGATTTTGCAGATAGATTATTGGAGCAAGAACTCCTTTTTCTCCTATTATTACTCTCGGATTTGCATGTCGGTAAACAGGTAGATAAGGTCATCGTTTGTGATTTAGCGGATATTACATCAATACAGTTATTTCCCCGAAAGAAAAACCAATGCTTCTACTGAATCATTTAACGTAAAACTTAAAGGTTTCAGAGCTCTTGTTCGTGGTGTAACAGATAAGAAATTCTTTTTATATCGTAT
>JAOZLT010000148.1 GCA_029934675.1 Candidatus Altimarinota bacterium
ACATATCTTTAATAAAGGTTTCTCTATTTGTAAACATACCAGCCTCTTTAGCATCAGCCATATATCCCATCATACTCTTCTGATATTTACCAAATACACCCATCCTAGACATCTTAAAGTCAAAGGCTGTTCTACCAACATTAACAGCATTACCAGCTGCATCTAACATTGCTTGAGTAGGTGCTACTATCTTAGACATAACATTCCTACCTACAGCTGAGTTACTCATATAAACCTTAATAGGGTCTGCTGTAATAAACTTATTAATCCAAGGTACTCTATCTAATAGGTTCTTATTGGTTCTCTCTAGTTGAGTACTACCTCTAGCCCTTAGGTGTGCATGTGTTCCTATAGCTCCTTGAGGTGCTAGTGCTAACTTAGGGGCTCCATTCTCTGTGAATACATAGAAGTTATTCTCATGCATAAAGTCCTCAACATAGGTATCAGACTTAGCTAATATAATATTAGCATTAGACTTACCTAATGCTCCAGAGAGTATATGTGTAAAGGCGGATATACCACCTCCTGCTACTGCTCCTCCTATACCTGCTGCTAATTTATGTTCTTCCATACCTTGAGCACCAGCTATTAACTCATCTCCTATAGCAGCAGCTGAACTGTATGCTGCTACCTCTCCTATACTAGCCATTACACTTGCTGCCTTACCTAACCTAAGTGAGGTAGACATTACAGCTGTAACAGGTACTGCTGTGAATGGTGAGGCTAGTGCTGGTAATGCACCACCTAAAAGTTGTTGTCCTAAGCTATCATTCTCTATAGCCATATATGCATCATCTCTGACACCTCTTAGGTTGTATATCTGTATAGCATGTTCTGTACTAAGGGCTTGTTCAAATATAGCTGCCCTAGTCTCAGAACTGGCTGCATCTAATAGTGGTTTAAGTACACTATCTTCTGGGTCCATAGCCTCTGCTCTCCAAGCACTCTCTTCTCCCATACCTCCACCGAGGTAACTCTGCATTATACCACCAGCCATCCTGTTCTCAGGTCTTGTACCAGCTGGTGCTATAGGGTTAAATGCGTCCCAATAGTTCTTAGTTGTTGGTTTATCACTCTCACTTAGTAACTGTTCTTCCTCAATGTTTAAATCCATCGCAGCTTGAGTTACGTCATCTATACTTATTGTTGGACTCATCTATCCTCCTTATGTTTTCTTATCGGGGTCTCCCCTTAATATTAGGTTTTGATACCTCTGTAGTGTTGTACTATTTAATGGTCTACTATTACCATATGACTTCTGTAATAGACTAATGGTGTTAGATACATCCGTATCTGTTGCATTAGGGTTAGTCTCAAGCAGTTCAGCAAGAGGGTTAATAAGCTGTTTACCCTTTAGTCCTAGCTTGTGTGCATTACGTGTAAACTTACTAGGCTCTCTAGTCCTATTAAATATACCACCTGACCAATGGTCTGCTTGTACGAGTGTATTAATAGTATCAGTAGATAGGTTAGGATACTTATTACTATAGTCCCTAAGCTTACCCTTTAGACTGTTGTATACACCCTTACCCATAGCTCTCATCTCTTCTGGTGTAGCCTTAACCAACTTCTTAAGCTTCCTAGCTATACTAGCAGCCTTAGAGCCTTTAGCTCCAAAGGCACCAGCATCTGAGTATGCCTTAATTAGTCTATCTGACATACCATACTCTTTAGCTTTCTCTTTACTTGTTTGTCCTAAGTCAATTCCTTGACCTATACTAACACCTGAGGTACCATAATTCTTAGACCTAATACCATTCTTATTTCTATAACTAAATGGTACATATGCTATATCCTTATCTCCCTCAAAGGCTGCATTAACCTTAGAGAAACTCTCATAATACTTCTCATCAAAGGCTTGTTCTGCTAGAGCATTGTTTGATACTGTTGCCTCTGCTATTTCATTACCTACATCTGCACTAGTGTTAGCTAATGCTCTAGACATATTCATAGTCTGTTCATTAGCTTCACTCAGTCTTGTATCATACAAAGCCATCTGTGAGCCCATAATATCTGACTGTTGTTGTTGTATCTCTTTAGTAAACCCTTGCATTACCTCATTGAAGTCTTCATCTATACTTATTGACATTATTCTTCTCCTATTGAACCAAGGTTATAACCAGTCTCAATTAGCCAATTAGGCATAAACTTAAGTACATCTTCTGGTATAAGGTTCTCTTCAACATATGCTCTAGCCTTCTTAAGGTGTACTACCTTAGCTTGAGCTTGTTTCTCTTTAGCTACGTTAAAGTCTTTAATGAATGGCTTAGAGTCCATAATGAAGGTACTATAAGAGTAGTCATCTGTAAACCTTATCATACCATCTGGTAGGAATGTCATACCCTTAAGTAGTGGTGTAAAACCATATGTCTTATCAAACTTAAATAAGGCTCTCTTAGTTAGCTCATCTCTAGCCTCAGCTAGGTTAGTATCTGGTATACCCGCTTTAAGGGGGTCAGCTGAGTGTTCACTATTAAGTTTCATTCCTTCACCTAATACTTCTACATCATCTTCTAGTCCAAGGAAGTAGTTCTCTACCTTCTCAAAGTTATCCCTACCTAAAGGAGCACCAGCTTTATACATAGTCTGTATCATATTGTAGAACCTATTCTTATACTGACTATCAGTAAATACACGAGACTTAGTTACTTGGTTCCATAAGTCCTTATCTGTATTGTAGGTTAATTCTACTCCTCTTTTAGTAGAGTCTAATTCAAACTTAGCTGCTTGTTCCCAAGCTCTATCTTTACCTACATCTCCTGTATCACCAAAGTATCCAGCTAACTCTCCTGTTGTTAGTATCCTAGCTAAGTCTCCATCTGATAGAGTCTGACTAAGTATCCTAGAAGTAGTTGTATCCTTATCTATTGAACTAGCTTTCTCATATAGGAACTGCTTCTGTTCAGGGTCCCCTCTATTGAAGGCTTCCATATAAAGACTACCAAACTGTTTAAGGTGTCCTGAATGAGCCTCTAACATCTGTCCAGCTTCTTCTGTTCTACCAGCTTCCATAAGCTTAAATAGTTGTATACCTGTTGCTAACTCTGCCTCTTCTAAGTCTTTCTTATTTAATGTATCCCAATAAGGACTAGGTTCATTGTATGAGTATGTATCACTAAACTGCTTAGCTGCTGTAGCATCTGCATATGCAGTACTAAACTTAGCTTCTTTACCTGCTCTAGCCTCAGCATTAAGCCCCATATCATTATATATGGTTTGTCTTAACTCTGGTGTATTCCCCTCGTTAAGTGGGTCATCTATCATGTTCTGGTATATAGAGTACCCTTGGTCTTTAAACCTCTTAAGGGCAGCACTATTAGTTTCACTAGTAACTTTCTGTGCATCAGCTACTACCTTCTTAGTCTGGTCTGCTGAAGACTTAAGTAGGTGTACATTATCATATCTCTCTTTAGATATGTCTATCCATTCTGAGTTAATTTTAGCTAGCTCTGCTGAGGTTGTAGCCTCTACTCTTCTCTTATCAAATTGACCAGATACAATAGTATACTCCATATCTCTAAGCCAACCTTGATGGACATTGTTTACCTTAGCAAAGGCTGCTCTATCCTTCTCTGGTACATTATTATCCATTGTTTGCATATAACCCATATACTTCATTAGTACAGTGTTACGTCTATCTACTTCTACACCTTCTACTGCTTTACCATATATAGATAAGAAAGGTTTAACATATGCTTGTAGGTATGCATTCTTAGGGTCAGCTTCTAAGGAAGTAAGCATAGCTTCTACCTCTTCTACTACCGCATTAGGGTCTGTATCTAACTTAGCTTCTGTATGTTTATAGTCCCTAAGTCCAGCTATAGCCCCTTCAGTATTATCAGCATCTATCTCAGCTGCTTTAATATAGTTACCCATCTTAGATGCAGCATTACTTATCTGTAACATACTCTTCTGCATAAGGTTACTCATCTGGTTGTTATAATCCATAGTACGTTGAGCAGACTGGTTGAGGTATTCATTACCTCTATTGAGTGCTGCTACTGCTTGGTTACCAACATTAACCGACTTAGCCATAGTGTTCTGACTAGCATCATGGTATCGTTGGTATAGGTTAAGAGAAGTAGTAGACTCATTTAAGTTTAACTGCTTACTCATTGCTGCTTCTTCTGCATTCTTACCAGCATTACCTGCTAGTACTTCATACATCTTACCAGCCCCCTTTGCGGAGACTTGGTTTAAATTAAATTGTAGTTCTTGTTGT
>JAOZLT010000149.1 GCA_029934675.1 Candidatus Altimarinota bacterium
AAAAAAACTATAACCTATCGTTTTTTCATACTAGGGATAGTTTTTTTCTTTGTTTTCTTATTGTAGCTGGTTTGTTTTTGTGGTTTTTTGTTTGTAGTTTTTCGGGTGTTGGTTTTTGGGTCGTGGACTTTTTTTGGTGAGGATGATTCCTTCGCTGTCGCTCTGGATGACGATTGTTTTTTGTATGATTTTTGTCATCTATTTTGTCGTTTTTGGGTTTTGGTTTCGGTTTTGAGGTTTTTGTAGATTTCGTTTTTGTCGGTGATTGGTTTGTAGGTGGATAGTGGGATTTTTGAACCACATTCGTTTTCTATTTCAGCTAATGTTGATTTTTCTTTTTTTTCTACAAATAATATAGCTTTTCCTGTATTTCAGGCTCTTCCGGTTCTTCAAATTCTATGGACATAGTTTTCTAGTTCGTTGGGAATGTCGAAATTGATTACTAATCAGATATTTTCCATATTTAGCCCTCTAGCTGCGACATCTGTTGTGATTAGAACTCTGAATTTTCCATTAATGAATCATTGGAGCGTTGATCTTCTTTTGGATTGTTGTAGTCAGCCGTTGAGGACTCAAACTTTGTATCATTCTTTGGAAAGTGTGTTGTATAGAATATTTGATGTGGATCTTGTGTTTGCGAAAATTATGATTTTGATGATTTTGTGGGTGTTTATTAGTTTTGTGAGGTTGATGAATTTGTCATAATATTCGACGAAAATGTAACTGTGATCTATTTTTTCTACTGTAATTTCTTTTCAGACTTTGATTGCTTCGTAATTTTCTGTGTAGTTATTTATGACTTGTTTTATTTTGTCGTTCATTGTTGCACTGAATGTGTATGTTTGTTTTAAATTTTTAAGTTGTTTTCGGATTTTGATGATATCGCGGATAAATCCCATTGCTAACATTCTGTCTACTTCGTCTAATATGAAAGTTTCGACAGTTGATAACTCGACCAATCCAGCTTCTTGTAATTCTATGAATCTTCCAGGTGTTGCTACGATTATTCTTGGGATTTTTCTGAGTGCAGTTTTTTGGTTGGCATCATTTACTCATCAGTAGATTACGGCACTTGGTACTCTGTAGTATTTTGTGAATTTATATATTTCTTCGTGGATTTGGATTGCTAATTCTCTGGTTGGAGCTAAAATTATGACTTGGTTTTCTTTTTTGTTTGTGTCGATATTGTTTAGCATTGGAATTAGAAAAGCTCCAGTTTTTCAAGTTCATGTTTGGGCTTGTCAGACTATATTTTTTCATTGTAAAGCTAGTGGAATTACTTTCTCCTGGATTTCTGTTGCGTCTGTATATCAGACTTCGTCTAGTGATCTTAGGATTCCTTGTTTGATATTTAGGTCTTTGAATTTCATGTTTGAGTTTGAATTTTTAAAATATTTTTTATAAAAAATATAACTAAAATTATTGTTTTCTCAAATGTTTTTTTTGTTATTTAAACTTTATAAGTTTTTTTTAGTTTTGGCTTGTTTATTTTTTTAAGTTTATTATGCTATTTTATAGTTTTTATTTGTTTTTAGATTATGGAAATAATAATTGATGAGAATTCGGCTGATCAGAGGTTTGATAGATTTTTGAGGAAATATTGTAAGCCGTATTCAGATATAAAATTGTCGGATATTTTTTCTTGGTTGAGAAAATGAGCTGTGAAAGTGATAATTAATGAAGATTGAAAAAATATTGCTAGGAAAAAGAAGGAAAATTATCGTTTGCAGGTAGGAGATATTGTTGTTTTTTCTGATAAAGTGGAATTTGGTAATAAAAGTCCTGTATTGTTAGTTGTAAGTAAAGAAGAAAAAATAAAGAATCTTTCTCGTGAAGATATACAAAAAATGATTGTTTTTGAAAATGAAAATTGGTTTGTTTTTGATAAACCAGCTGGAGTTGTGATGCATTCTAATAATAAAAATGAAAACGATTTGACAATGCAGGATTTTTTGGAGAAATGAATAATTGATAGTGAAGAATGAATAATTGAGGATGATTCTACATTTAATCCTTCTTTTTGTTTTAGGTTGGATAAGGATACTAGTGGAATATTGGTTGCTGGAAAGACTTATGAATCTTTGAAATATTTGAATAAAATTATTAGAAATAGGGAGGTGGAAAAACATTATTTGACGATTGTGGGTGGAGAATTCCCGGAGTATATTCGTATTGATAAGCCGTTGGAAAAGTGATATAATAGTAAATTTGATAGGTCTCAAACTGTTGTTTCTAGATCTGGGAAGGAGTCTTTGAGTGAGGCTTGGAATGTTAAAACTGTTGACCATAATTCTTTGTGAAAAATATCTTTAGTCAAGGTGAAAATCCATACTGGGAGGATGCATCAAATTCGTGTACATCTGCAAAGTGAAGGGTTTCCTGTGCTTGGAGATATTATTTATGGAAATCCTGCTTTGAATAGAATTTTGTATAAAAACTTGAAAATCAATAGACAGTTGTTACACTGTTGGGTATATTCTTTTTGGGATGTTTTTGATCATAAGAAAAATGTGTTGAAGGCTTGAATTCCAATGGATTTTGAAAAATTGGGATTTGGAAAAAATGTGAAATTATAAAAATATTTAACTTATTAATTTAATAAAATGGAACATGTAAAAACTTTTTTTAAGACTTTATTATGGACTTTAGTTGGAATTATTGTTATTGTTGGATGATTTTGGGCTTATGTTAGATTTTTTAATGTGGATCTAGGTGCAAAAGTGGCGAATCTTGTTCATAAAACAGACTCTGTAGAATGTCCAGTTTGTCTAGAATGTGAAGAATGTGAAATTTGTGTGGAAGGAGAAATAGAATGTGAAGTTTGTCCAGAAATTGAAGAAAATTGTGAAGTTAGTGATGAAATTGATATGACGGATCAATATGATGCGATGGATGTCGTATGAGATGATGTTGTTGTTAATGAAAAATTAGATGAAATATTAAATATTTTAGAATCTTGGAATTCTAAAAAAATGATAGATACTAAAAAAACTCCTGAAACTTTAGAGGAAGCCTTGAAGAGAATAGAAGAATTGGAAAAAAATGTAGAATAAAATATTAAAGAGAAACTTTTGAAATTAAGTGTTTAATATATTTTTTTTATTTTTCTTATTGAAAAAAATGAGTTGTAATCATGAAGAAGAAGAATTCTATCCAACATTATTGGCATTGGAAGATAAAATACCAAATTTGGAAATTGAAGTATATGATCCCAAAACGGACTGAGTTCTTAATGAAAAACTATCTGATTATGCTGGGAAATGGTTGATTCTATTTTTTTATCCAGCTGATTTTACTTTTGTTTGTCCTACAGAATTGAAGGATTTAAATAAAACTTATTCAGAAATTACAGAAAACAATGCGGAATTACTTGTTGTAAGTACTGATACTGTTTTTTCTCACAAGAGATGGGTAGAAACAGAAATGTTACTTAAATGATTTGGTATTAAAATGGTTGCTGATAGAACTGGAGATTTGACTGATATGATGGGGGTAATGAATTCTGAAACTGGTAATAGCGAAAGATGAACTTTTATTATTTCGCCGGAAGGAGTGATTAAATCAGTGGAAATAGTTACTGAACCAATCGGAAGAAGCTCTGCAGAATTGATGAGAAAATTAAAAGCATTAGAATTTGTTCGTACAAATCCTGGTTCTGCTTGTCCATCAAGTTGGAATGTTGGTGATAAAATATTGAAACCTGGAATTGGAATTGCTGGGAAAGTTTGAGAAAGTTTGGAAGGGTAATTTTTATTTGAAAGATTTACAAAAATTGTTATAATGAAATAGACTAAGTGGTTTGTATGAAGACTCCTAATATTTAATTCTCACGTTCTACATGGAAGCCGGGTGTTGGTGTATGCCAACCGGGACTGCTATCCACCTTATGTTATGTGGAAAGAATATTGTTTTTTACGGCTACTTGGTTTAAAAAACATTTAGATTGAAAAATTTAGATGTTTTTTTTATACAAAAAATTGTAAAAAAACTGTTTTATGGCTTGAAAAATGATGTAAAAATGATATAGTGTGATTGGCTTTAATTGTCTAGGCCTTTTTTTTGTTTGGAATAAGACTAGATTTGAAGTTTGGTTTAAGGAGGTTTTAGGCTTTCTTTATTTTTTTTCACTTTGAGTAGCTTTATTTTTTTATAGGGTAAGAGTATGCGTTTGACTAATGGTCAGTTCGTTGAGCAATTATTGTCGG
>JAOZLT010000020.1 GCA_029934675.1 Candidatus Altimarinota bacterium
CACATTTTTTGGAGAACTTTCACAGTTGTATTTGGCTGGGGTGTGAGGGGTTACCTACCCATTCCGCCACCTTCCCATTAATTCCCAATTAATACCAAATTAACCTATTAATCCATTGAAAATCATAAATTTTACAACAGTAAAACGAATAAAAACCTATCGGAGATTAGCCGAAAATTAGGTTGATTTTAAACGAACACAATAATACACTTTAAGTACATTTTAGCCCTCACTAAAAATGGATTATTACAAAAAATCCCTCGAACTTCACGAGGAGCATAAAGGCAAACTTGCAATAGTTTCCAAAGTGCCCCTAAAAACCCGCGAAGACCTTTCACTCTCTTACACACCAGGCGTTGCCGAACCATGCAAAAGAATCCACAAAAACCCCAAAGACGTCTACAAATACACCAATAAAGGCAATATGGTTGCAGTTATATCAGATGGATCAGCTGTTCTAGGACTTGGAAATATAGGAGCTACTGCCAGCTTACCTGTTATGGAAGGTAAGGCTATTTTATTTAAAGAGTTTGGAGATGTAGATGCATTCCCTATTTGTTTAGATACCCAAGACACTGAAGAAATCATAAAGACAGTAAAACTTATAGCCCCTAGTTTTGGCGGTATTAATTTAGAAGACATATCAGCACCCAGATGTTTTGAAATCGAGCAAAGGTTAATTAATGAACTTGATATTCCAGTATTCCACGACGACCAACACGGAACTGCAATAGTTATACTTGCAGGGATGATTAATGCACTAAAAATTACCAACAAAAAACTATCAGATATAAAAATTACATTAAACGGTCTAGGTGCAGCTGGAACTGCTGTAATAAAGTTGCTTATTAAATATGGTGCTAATTCTGAAAATATCTTACTTTGTGATAGTAAAGGCGTTATTTACAAAGGAAGAAATAATTTAAGTAAAATAAAAAATGAGCTCGCAGAAATTACCAATACAGCTTGTCATTTAGGAATTAATAATCCTGAGTGCAGAACAGGAGGACTAGTCGAAGCCATAAAAGGTGCTGATATATTTATTGGACTATCAAAACCAGGACTTCTTACTCCTGATATGGTAAAAAGTATGTCGTCAGAACCTATAATCTTCGCAATGGCCAATCCAGAACCAGAAATTATGCCAGATCTTGCAAAAAGAGCTGGAGCAAAGATAGTTGCGACTGGACGTTCAGATTTTCCAAATCAAATCAACAATGTCCTAGCATTCCCAGGTATATTCCGAGGAATTTTTGACGCCAAAATTACAAAAATAACCGATGATATTAAAATAATTGTAGCAGAGACTATTGCAAACTATGTTGTAAGCCCTACTTGTGAAAATCTTATGCCAGACATATTAGACCGAAATGTTAGTAAAAAAATTGCGGAGGCAATAATCCAACAAAATAAGTGAGACAGAAATAAATAAAAAATATATATAATTAAGTCATGCAACTCGCATAGCAATCTATAATGCCCTTACAGCACAAACAGTAAATGAAAGTGGAATAGATTATAAAATTGATCCCGTTTGCGCAACTATAATTGGATTTTTTCACGATATAGGAAAGCTGGAAAAAAGACAAAAAAACTTGTAAAAAAACTAGATCAATTTTCACATAATGAATTTAAATTGGTCAAAAACCACCCTGAGTTAGGAGTAAAAGCAATTCTTGCTCTTATAAACCATATGAATGGAGAATATTTTCCAACAAATATGAATTTTTCTTCTAATATCTATTTAACTACATTCAGCCACCATGTAAGACCAGATAATGATTCTGAAAGAAGTTATCCTAAATTTATTCCACCATCAGAATTAACCCCCATAGTTAAGCTAACAACATTAACTGATTCATTTGACTCAATGACCACCAGGAGGTTTGACTATGAGCAAAATCCAGATGTTAAAAGACATGATATTGATGGCTGTTTTACTGAAATTAAGGGACAGAAAGGTAAACAATTCGACCCCAAATTAACCGAAATATTTCTAAAACTAAGAGTACATCCAGAGATTATATAAATTAATCTTTGATAAATTAACCTTTTAAATTTATTTTTACTTAGTTTTCAATTATAATCAAATCCGACAATAACCAGAAAAAATGAATCTTAATGTAGACTTTTGCGGAATTAAATTCCCAAACCCAACAGTACTCGCCTCTGGATATCTAGGTGTAACAGGAGCAAGCATGGTTAACTGTGTAAAAAATGGATGTGGTGGTGTAACCGCCAAATCTCTTTTTATGGAAGAAAGATTAGGTCATCCAAACCCCACTGTACTCACCTACCCTGGTGGAATAATCAACGCAATCGGATTATGTGGAGAAGGGATAAAAAAAGCAGGACACGAGTTTAAAATCTATGCAAAAAAATGTCCAAATAATCCACTTATTGGAAGTGTAGCTGGAAAAAATATAAAAGAACTAATTGAAGTCGCTGAAATAATGGATACATATCCTGTAGATATTATTGAATTAAATTTTTCATGTCCAAATGTTGACGATGAAATGGGAAGACCAATAGCATGTGATATAAACACAACTTTTAAAGCCACAAAAGCAATTCGAGCGGTTACCAAAAAACCAATCTCCGTTAAATTATCTCCGAACGTCCCTAATATTGGAATGATTGCTAAACAAGCTGAAGAAGCTGGCGCAGATGCAATAACCGCTATAAACACAGTCGGACCCGGAATGCTTATAGATATATATACCAGAAAACCAATACTCGCTAACAAAGTAGGTGGCATTGGTGGTATGGGAATCAAACCAATCGCCGTTAGATGTGTATATGATATTTACAAAAATGTCAGTATTCCAATTATTGCAACCGGTGGAATTAGTAACGGAAAAGATGCTATTGAAATGATGATGGCTGGTGGCACACTTCTTGGAATCGGCTCCGCAATCGCCTATCACGATATGAAAGCCTTCGAAATGATAACCAACAAAATCCACGAATTTATGGAGGAGGAAGGCTTCGATGATATTGCCGATCTCGTTGGCCTTGCACACCATTCATAATTCATAATTTGTGATTTGTGATTTATCATTTTTGATTCATACCTCGTAAAATTCATAATTAAATTGGAAATTCCTTATCCCAATTCATAACTCATAATTCATAATTAAAAAAATGACCCTATTATCTCCAAAAATAGATAGAATAATCGAAAACAACCCCACATTCAGAACATATGTTTTCAAGCATCATCTTTCCGCAAAACCCGGACAATTTATAATGCTTTGGTTACCAGAAGTTGATGAAATTCCAATTTCAATAGGCTGGCAGGAAGAGGATGAATTCCATTTAGGAATTGCAAAAGTCGGCGATTTTACAGAAGCTCTTTTCAAAAATGTAAAAGTTGGAGATAGATTAGGAATTCGTGGACCGTTCGGAAAACCATTCGATTTAAAAGACAGCAAAAAAATAATGCTTATTGGCGGCGGATCAGGAACGCCACCAATGCTGAGTCTAGCCCAAAAAGCCAAGAAAAAAGGGATTGAGACAACCGTAGTTCTTGGTGCAAGAACAAAAGAACTCCTGCTTTATGAAAATAAGTTCAAAGAACTTGATTGTGACCTACACGTAGCTACTAATGACGGCTCAAAAGGACATAAAGGATATTGTACAGATATCGTCGAAGAAAAGCTAAAAACACATGAAATCGACTGCATTTATACATGTGGCCCTGAACTAATGATGTATAAAATTGCAGAAATAGCCAAAGAAAACAATATAGAATGCCAGGTAAGCCTTGAACGTTTTATGAAATGTGGATTTGGAATTTGCGGACAATGTTGTATAGATGGAACAGGCCTTCGAGTATGTAAAGATGGTCCAGTATTTGATTCCAAGATAGCTCTTCAGCATCAAGAATTCGGAAAATATAGAAGAACTGCTTCCGGGATAAAGGAGAACTTATAATTTCCAATGACATACTCCCCGACGCAAGCGTCGAGGTATCTAGGTTAGACCTTCAAACAACGTAAGCTGATCTCTGTAAAATTGTTTATAAGTTTTCCCCTGATTCTTAACATAATTAGTTATTATCTGTTCATTCGCATACTGTCCGACAGTATTGATATAGTATCCACTAGACCACAGACGACGACACTATACCATCTTCTGAATCTCCGGATAACGTTTGAAGAGAAGTCTCGCTGTAATACTTTTTATGAGGGTTACCATCCTTGTCGGAAGCATCATCGGAACACTTTGGAATAAGAAATGTACATAATCCTCATCAGCTCCAATCTCCACAAAATGGATTTCATACTGCTTTTCTATTTCAGAACAAATATCTTTTAAACTATTTTCTATATCTCTTGTAAATACTGTTCTTCTGAATTTTACACAGACCAAGTGGTAAAGCATAAGGTTCTTGTTATGACGCTTAATGATATGTTCGCTACTCATAACAGAAGTATATCACATTACCTTAGCTGTTTACCCCGACCCAAGGGTCGAAAAATTCTAATTGATTAATCCTACTATACCAAAAAGACATAAGCGACAGAGAGGTTTAATATTTAATATTTAGCTTTTTTATTTTAACTAAGTATTTTACGTTGGTTTCGTAACCATCGACGAGATAATCCAAAAAATATAACCAAGATAGGAATTAGTAGGATGTTTATCCAACGAACCATAGATTTCGTGCTATCAGATAGCATAGTAATTGGACGATCTGTTATCTGTTTTGATCTAATAGAAATCAAGTCATCACCAGAAGAAAATGAATCAATCGCATTGTTTAAAAATACAATATTCTCATCTTGTATATATTTACGTAAAACCATTCTGGTATTTGCAATAAATAACAACTTACCTCCATCACCTTTCTGAGCAATTACTGCCAAATTAGCAGGATCTTTTTTATCACGAGAAAAAGCAAAGTTTTGATTTGGATCAAGCGAAATCATTTTATCAACCATAACTTTTTCAGGTTCAACGTCCTTATCAATTTCACTATCATCACTTTCAGCCCCATCATCACTTTCAACCGGTTTATCAACTAATTCCTGACTAGCTAATTCTATAAAATATGGTGAAGTTTTTGCCAAAATCTCAACTTTTACATCTTCCTTTTTAAATATACCTATTGGACTTATCCACGGGAAAATTATACTTGATAAATCACGTGTAATGGCATTATCAACAGACAAATTATTGGCTTTAATCCAAAATGGATACGGCCTACTTACCGTAAAGAAATTACTACCAAAATTAACATTTGCATTTATTGCATCAGCAACTAAACTCGGCTTCGCAGATAGACCAAATGGACTCAAAATATTTGAAAAATCTGTAAAAGAATTTTGTGTTATATTTTGTACAATATTAATTTTATCAGCAAGAAAAATTACATTCTTTGTTTCCAAGAACTTATGTATCTTAGTCGCTTCATCATCAGAAAAATTCTCCATCGGCCCAATAATAATCAATGTTACAAGCTCAGATAATTTTTCATCAAAATCTTCATCAGCAAATGAAATATCACGAACCTCATAATTTTTTCGTAATAAATCACGAATTGGGACATCTTCTCCTTCATCCTTACCAAATCTATCTCTAAGATCACTCAATGTTCTCGTACCATGATCAGTTAAAAACCCAATTACCGGGAGTTTCTCGGAAGAAGTTTTTTTAATCGCAGAGGTCAACTGATACTCAAAATCACTAATATTCGTAACAATAGGTAAAGTTTCAAATTTTTCAAATCTATCTGCAAACTCTTCCGCATCTTGATTCTCATACGCGATTGCTATACCCAAATATGCCTTAACAACTTGCTGTTGATCACGTTCAATCACCTGTAACTGCAAAGGTGGAATACCAAAATTTTGTGCCAATTTTCTAGAATCATCATTAGTCATTGGATCCAAAACCTCAACCGATAAATTATTTCCACCACGCGCTTTATACTCATCTAAAATATCTCTAACATCTCTAGCTATTGTTTGAACTTGTGCTGGAATATTTTTAGAAATAAATGCCTTAATAACAACTGGCTTTTCCATATTCTGTAAAATATTTTTTGTTGCATTTGATATTGTATAATTTTTATTTTCCGTACCATCAAATCTAGCAAAAACAAAACGACCACCTAGATTAGTAACAAAAACTATTACTAGAACAAGAGAAATAATACCACGCCAATAATGCTTTCTTGGCCAAAATCTTCCAGATAAAACTGCCATATTTGCAGTCAATAAAATTGTTATAAAGCTCAAATAAAACAGAATATCTCGCGTATCTATTACGCCTCGAATCATCGACTTATAATGAGCTCCCAAACCAATTGAATGTAATATTTCTCCGAAAAAACCTGGGAAAAATATAGTAATAAAACTCTCACCTAATATATAAAATATAAAACAAAATAAGAGTGAAATTAAAAATGATACAATTTGATTTTGTGTCATTGCAGAAACCAAAAGACCAATCAAAATATATGAAACGCCAAGCAAAAACACCCCTAAATATGAGATTAACACTACCCCCCAATCCAAATTTCCCATAAAAGCAACTGAGAATGTAAACGGAAGAGTTAATACAAGTGCTAAAATCAAAAATAAAATTATAGCAATTAATTTACCCGCAATAATTTTAAAAGGTTTTATACCGCTGGTAAAAAGACTCTCAATAGTTCCAGATCTAAATTCTTCCGCCCACGATCTCATGGTAAATGCGGGGATTAAAAATAATAATGACCACGGTAAAAAGAGAAAAAAATCACGCATATCAGTCTGACCAATCAAGAAGAAAGTCCTAAAAAACATCCAACCAGAAAAACTTAAAAACACCACCAAAAAAACGTAACCAATGGCGGAATTAAAGAAAAGACGAAATTCTTTTTCTATAAGTGCTTTAATTTGATTCATTTTAAAAAAATTAATTTTAAAAAATTATTTTTGAGTTAAATCACGAAATATATCTTCCATAGAAGCTTTCTTTATGGCAAGACCTATTAAATCAATATTATTATTTATAACACCTCTGGCTATTTCTGCCCGACAGTCTTTATCAGAATATGCTAAAACAATCGAATTAATAACTTCAACTTTTTGAATTAAATCCAAACCATTTAAATACTTTTGTAATTTAGCCAAATGAGTTTTTGAACCATCAATTTCAATTTGCATACAAAACAAAGATTTATTTTCAGCAAACGAAAGATCATTTTTATTACCACTAAATACAACCTTACCATCACTAATTAATACAACTTCATCTGCCATAGCATCAACTTCTTGCATAATATGTGTTGAAATAAGGATTGTTTTTTCACCCTTCCAAGAAGCAATTAAACTTCGAATTTCAGAAATTTGATTCGGATCAAGTCCTGTTGTAGGTTCATCTAAAATAAGTATTTCAGGATCGTGAATAATAGCCTGTGCCAACCCAACACGTTGCTTATACCCCTTCGAAAGCTCAGATATATCGAAAAAAAGTTTCTTAGAAAGACCACATTTTTCCGCCACATCGTTAATAACTTTAGAACGATCAGATTTAGAAATTCCATGGATCTTAGATGTAAAATTTAAATGTTCCCACACATTCAATTCAGGAAAAAGTGGTGCATTTTCAGGTAAATATCCAATACGACTTTGCAAATCTATACGGTTTTTTTCAGTTAAAATCTTATTATCAATCTCAACTTTTCCACCATCAGCTGACATAAAACCAGTCAAAATTTTCATTGCAGTTGTCTTTCCTGCCCCATTTGGACCAAGTAACGCAGTAACTTTTCCTTTTTTAATTTGAAAAGAAGCGTCATTAAGAGCTACAAAGTCTCTATACCTTTTTGTAATCCCCTTAAAATCTATCATTATATTTTTATCATTTTTTTTCATACTATATATATTTAACAAAGTTAAAAATAACAAATAATCCAACTTTACCAACAGCAAACATCAGTCACCCCCCTGCTCACACTCCTCCTTAAATTATTAATACAATTAATTTCTTAATCCAAGACAACTAACCTAATTGTCATAACCACCAAACAAAATAATCTTTTTTTTTAAAAAATCAAGACTTTTTATTATCAATATGTATATCACTAACAACCCCACCAGGATTTGTCCGCCCAAGGCAAAATGACATGCGACAGAGACCGCATGGTGAATGGAAAGCCATTATTTAGCAAAACAATTTAATTGCTTTAAAAAATTAAATATTAAATAAATATATAATCCAAACAATTATAATTGGTGACGAAAAAGATGGTTATAGTTGTAACTACATAGACGGAAAATACGATGAAGGAAGATACTGCGAAGGATGCGAATAAACACACTCGAACTTATCTAAAAATCTAGTTCATTTATCGTTTAAAACCATAAAGGGCAAATTTTTTGTTATATTTGCGTAGATGACAACAACAATGTAAAATCGTTGTGTTCTCATGAGCAATGGAATCCTGCGCAATGAGAAATAAGTAGAACAAACGTATTTCGTAAGGAGAAGAAGTATTTACAAAAACGGTGGCTTCAATACTTACATTAAAACGAAAGTTGAAGTAAAATAGCGACAAAGGCCCATGGTGTAATGGTAGCATACCGGTCTCCAAAACCGTTTGTCCGGGTTCAAATCCTGGTGGGCCTGCCATTAAATTTCTAATATATAAATTAATTATTAGTAGTTTTTTCTAAAGTATATTAAAATAAAATAAACAAATAAATAACATATAAACATGTCGCTAGAAATGATAAGAACAACAATACTTGCAGTTGGTTGGCCAATTTTAGTAATTATAAGTATTTTAATCGTCTACAAAGCCCATAACTTCTACAAAAAAACTCAAAAATTAGCTCTTGGAAAATTTGTACTTGCACAAACAATAAGCATTGTAATAAGTATGTACTCACTAGGAATAATCTCAACTGCTTTCATGTTCTGCAAAGTAGGAACAGGAGTTTTAATAGTTTTGCCTATTTTTATAATCTGGTTTGTAATGATAATAGGAATATTGATTCTTTCTGAAAAATGGAAAGATGAAGCAGCAAAAATAAATATTCTTTATTACAGGATAAAAGAACGTACTAAAAAACTAAAACAAGAAAAAAATAAACTCACTCATATAGCTCAAAACATGGATACTGGCGCAATACTCTTAGATCATTCTGGTAAACCGATGTTTATAAACAGGGAAGCAAGAGAAATCATCAACCCAAAAGTCAGTGATGAAAACCAGCTTCTAAAACTTCTTTTCAAAAAATTCTCTAAGTACGATTTAAAAAGCTGTGTTGGAAAATGCGTTGAAGGAAACCCTTGCAATATTACCAACATTGAAATAAAAGATAAATTATACGAGATTTATCTTCGTTGTCTTATTGACCACAGCGTAGAACAGAATTATTTTGGACATTTCATCTGGATAAGAGATGTTACTGAAGAAAAAACATTGGAACAAGCTAAAAACAAATTCTTAACTGTTGTTTCCCATAAATTAAGAACACCTTTAGCTGGAATAAGAGGTTTTATAGATCTAATTTCCAAAGATAAAAATGGTAAATTAAGTTCACAACAAAAGGAATATTTAAATGATACCCAAAAATGCATTAAAATTACTGTAGATCTGATAAATCAGCTTTTCTACGCGTCCGAGGCAGAGATAAAAAAACTTAAAGTTAATCTCAAAAAAACCGACCTCGCTAGCCTCCTTAAAAAAGTAACATCCAAAATCAAAGAGCTCTCAAAAGAAAAAAAATGTAAATTCAAAATTAATATTCCAAAAAACCAAAAATTTATTTTACAAACGGATAATAAATTACTTTCAAAAACAATTTTCACAATTCTTGAAAATGCCATCATTTATTCTAATAATACAGATAATAAATCTATAAAAAATATTGAAATAAATAT
This sequence comes from Candidatus Altimarinota bacterium, assembly GCA_029934675.1. GTDB lineage: Bacteria > Patescibacteriota > Gracilibacteria > UM-FILTER-43-11 > UM-FILTER-43-11 > JAJDCE01. Next base: position 9,883 of record JAOZLT010000020.1, read on the forward strand.
CAGTAAAGAAAATGATGAATATATTATAAGCGTAAAAGATAAAGGCATAGGAATACCTGAGACTGACAATAAAAGAATTTTTCAAAAATTCTATCGTTCTGAAAATGCCCTGAAAGTACACACCGAAGGAACAGGCCTTAATTTGAATATAGCAAATGACATTGTAAATTCATTAGGGGGTAAAATATGGTTTAAATCAAAATTGGATAAAGGCACACAATTTTTCCTCACGCTACCGATAAAGCTATCAAAACAAAAAATACGATTGAAATAAAATAGATTTATCTTGGCGCTACTATTATTGACTGATACAATTCAGTAAGTTATTAACCATATAAATTATTATGAAAAAAGAAATTGCTCTCGCATTACAAGAAATCAGCGCTGTTAAATTTGGTGAATTCACACTAAAATCAGGTATCAAATCCCCTATTTACATAGATTTACGTCTAATTATATCTTACCCAAAAATTCTAAAGTTAATCAGTAGTGCAATGATAGAACTGGCAAAAGATCTTAAGTTTGATGTTATTGCAGGAATCCCGTATACAGCGCTACCCATTGCTACCGCAATATCGCTAGACCAAAATTGGCCAATGGTATATGCACGTAAAGAGGTAAAAGATTATGGTACTAAGAAAAAACTGGAAGGTGTTTTTGAAGAAGGTCAAACAGCGCTAATAATCGATGATTTAATTACAACAGGAGGAAGTAAATTCGAAACCGTAGAACCTTTTGAAGCTTCCGGCCTCAAAATTAAAGATTTTATTGTACTTATCGACCGTGAACAGGGCGGAGCAAGAGTACTGAAAGAAAAAGGATTCAATCTACATAGTGTGCTTGGTATCAACGAACTCCTAGATATCTTAAAAGAAGAAGAGAAAATTGATAATAATGATTATGATAGAGCTAAAAAATTCATTAAAGACACCCAAGTCTAATTAGAATGAATGCTGGATAAAAACCACACTCCTAATCGCTAAAATACACTAAGGATTTATTTACAATCAAAATAACAACCTCAAAGTACAATCTTTCGTAATTTTAGTGGAGAAATACAAAGCAAAACAACATAACTTCAATAGTCACTATCGTTTCAGAGTATCATAATCAAAAACATTCAAAAGCTCATCATAACTCACATTTAATTTATCCAGCAGTTTATTCATTAATAAAATCTCTTCTTCGCTCAAATTCTTTGATAAAGTATTCGAAATTCTATGCCCCTCATGAGCAATTTGCCTACGAAGCTCTTTTCCTTTTACAGAAATATTTACCTTTCTAAATCTGTGATCTTTAGTTAGTTTTTTCTTAATAATACCCTTTTTTTCCAAATCAGATATAAAAGCTGACATAAAAGAATGATTTACTGAAAAGAGAACTGACAACTCTTGAATTGTCCTGGGCTTTTCATCTAACAAAAACAATGTAATAAATAGCATTGTTTTACCTTTATCCAGTTTTTTACCTGCTTTTACCAGAGTTCTCCCAATTAAATACATTTTAATCAAAACCCCTTTTTTATCATCGATATCCATAATACTTAATTTTATATGCGTTGTAAGAAAGTCTATCAGTATTTTGAAGATTGTCAAAATTCATAATAATTTCAATGTATATAAAAATACATACAAAAAACCCCGAATCAATTAAGATCGGGGGCTTTTGTCTGATTTCGATATTCTGACTCGCTAAGGTACATTTACAACGTACCTAGGAATCAGTCGAAACCAAACTTATCCAGGTAACTAGGCTGGAATAAGTCCTAAGCTGCACTTTGGTTTTTGTTTTCGTCCATCCAAGACGTAATCTATACGTCATCTCAAATTTTTATTTTTGTTTTAGATAACAGACTATAAAGGGATTGAGCTCTCACTAGTTCTGAGGAGCTACATCGCAAAGCCTAGAGAACAACTCATTTCGCATTTCTGAATTCGTATTTCACATTTGAATCAGAAATCTGAAATGGAAAATCTGAAATGAGTTCGTCCCCAGGCTCCGCAGTTACCGCCAGACCTCTATACTACGACGTCTCATATGATAAAAGTTATCGAGACTATGTAATTCGGGAGAAAGGCAGAGGTTGCAAATTGTAAAAGGTCAATTAGGGAATTCCAGGTGTCCGCTTTCTGACCGGCTATATATTGAGCCGCGAAGTGGTCTGAAATGTATTGTTTGCGTTGAGCAAATCATGCCATTATACGTAAACTAAAAAAATAATGCAAATTATTTAGTGGGACAAAGACATAAAATTATGGTGTTGTATAAATTTTGTACTCGGAAGCTCTTTTTATTACTAATAATTCCAAAATTTCAAAATCTCTCATAAAAATCCTATAAATTGATTAACAGAAAAACATTGAACCCTAAAAAAACTGATGCCTTTTCAGGAGTTTCCTAAATTATCCCCAGTTTTTCCATCTAAATGAATATTTGGAACTTTTTTGAATAAAAAACGTTTTAATTTTCGTAATTCTACGTCACTTTTCACATAACTATTTTTTGCTTGTAAATATCCCTGTGGCAGAAACCACAGAGCGTTCACAGTTTATTGCAATAAAAACAATTTGAGCTACTGAACGTCTGATTCTCCACCTTGATTTCTGATATAGCTTTCGATTACTTTTTTATCCCATCTTCCCCTGAATACTTCGGAAGAAATCTGCAAAGGATGTGTATATGATTCTGATCAAATCCTATTTCATTCATCTCAATCACATATCTCTCTTTGAATTCCGACATCGTATCCACTATTACCTTTTCCAATTTTTTATTCAGCAGAGCTCTCCTGTACTTAACAGTTAGTTGTAAGTGGTAATAACATTCAGAGATATTATGATACCAGTGCCATATTTTATTTTCTAAATCTACCATGCCGTCATTATGCATCAGTTTCTGTCATAGCTTACCCGTCTGATGGTATGCGACAGAGACCGCATGGTAAATGGAAAACCATTATCTAAGTCATTTAAATGATATTTTGAACTAAAAACAAGGGATAAAAATTTAACTTTTAAAAAAATATTACAAATTGACGCAACATATTTTCAAAAGCACCCTACGTCAGTATAAAATTCAATTCAGAATCATGAGAAATATCATGAAAAATCGAAGAATTTGTATCGCTTTTTAAATATTGGGTTTTTAGCTTATGCAAAACAAATAGCCAATGTGTAGAA
>JAOZLT010000150.1 GCA_029934675.1 Candidatus Altimarinota bacterium
AAGAAAAGGATAGTAAATGAGAACCAGAAATTACAAAGCTAAACTAGAAGAATACGAAAAACAATATCAAGAAGCAAGAGATGAAGAATTTAATGATCAATTTGTAGATTTTATAACAGGTACACCAACAGATGATAAATTAACAGAAGATGATGTACAAGGATTTCTAGATTCATTCACCTTCCCAGATGAAGTAGACTGGTGTGCAGATCAACTTCAATCAGAAATTGATACTATAGGTGATCAAAAATATCAAGAATGGAAAGAACGAAATATTTAATTATATAATCCTCTAAGTAATGTCTCAACAGATAGACCTTCACCTTTAGTCTTAGCAGCAACAGAAGCATGATGTTTTATATTAGCTGGAAGTATTCCATAATTATCAATGATCATACGACCATATTTAGATACAGCAGCTTTCTGAAGATCAGTCATAGGTTCCCATGCACCATTAGCATACTTACCTGCTACTTCCATACCAATAGACCTATTATTATATCCTGGACCAGCATGCCACATCTTATCACCAAGTCCACCAACTTGATGAACTTTACCATCACGAGTAATAGTTAAGTGTGCTCCAAGTCCATCATTAACAAGTCTAGGATCATTAGGATGAAATCCATGACCAGCAGTTCTATGAACGATTAAAGAATCAGTATTACCTCTGGTTCCATGTTTTGCACCAGGAATTGCATATTGCATTGCTCCAGCTAAGATACCATCTTTTATATTGCCTGTTCCTACAACACTGGTTCCAGACATACCAGAACCAGTCTTTACTGGTGTAGTAGATACTGGTACATTACCAGATACAGGTATATTATTTTCTCTATCAATTATATCTCTCATAGTAGTCATATCACGATACTTTTCAATCTCTCTATCTCCAGCACCAATACTATTTATTATACTTTGCGGATCAGCACCTAACCCAAGACTTTTCATAGGCTCAAATGTCTTATTTGTAGCAGTATTCGGAAACCGTTTCTTACCGTTGTCCTGATTCTTTTTTTTGAATCTATCAGTTAAAGCTCTAATATCCATCTTAATACCTTATTTTTTTATAGTTAATATTATACCTTAATTATACAAAACTAAGAAAAAGGAATACAATGGCATCTATCAATAAATACAAAAAAGAAATAGAGGAACTTTATAGCATAGGACATACAAACTATGCAATAGCATTAAAAGTAAAAGAATGGTTCGATATTAAAGTAACAGAAAAACAAATTGAACAACTTCTAAACAAGCCACCACACATATCAAAAGTTACAGCAAAACTAAATAAACAAAAGGATATTAAATGAATACAGAATCAAGACATTTAACAGATCAAGAATTAGAATTTTCTCTCCAGAACCAGATCACTGTTGATAAACAACAAAGATTAATAGAAGAATCTAATATTCTAGAATTACGTAAAAAATTTAATCTAACATATGTATCATATTCATATAATTATGTATCTGTTGAATCAGAAAATTTTTCAGCAAATATTGGTAGCTATCAAATGAAAGCAGAAGATAGAATGAAATGTAAAATAGATATGAAAGATATTTCAACATATGAAGATTTTCAAGCAGTACAGGACAATATGAAAGCAGAAAAACAAAAAACACTAACAGCACTATTCTGGATCGCATTCAGAGTATTTCAAGAAAAAGGACAATAGTATGGATTTAATGGTAAAAAAAGGTGAAATTAGAAAATTAGATTTTAACCTACTCAATCAAACAGAAGGATTCAATGTATCAGATAGATATCAAGCAATCCCAACTCAATCAATCATAGATATAATTGAAGAACAATCAGGTCCAACTAGAATTGTAGCATTTAATAAAGTAAATGTACGAAAACCTGGTAAACAAGGATTTCAACGTCATGTAGTCATGCTAGAATTAGAAAATTCTAAAATGCTAGACAATACATCAATGAATATTGTACTATATAATTCAAATGATAGATCATCATCAGTTAAATTATTCGCTGGTTCCATCAGAGCAGCCTGTGACAATAGTTTAGTATGGGGTGATGAAATTATGCCACAAGTAAAAATAAACCATTCTACGATCAACTGGCAAGGTAGAATAGATGATATGCTACAAACATTTCATCAAGCTCAAGAAAAGACACACAATACTATTCAACAAGCTATGAATAAATATATGTCATATTCAGATCAAGTAACATATGCACATGAAGTAGCAGAACTACTAGATATGGAAGGTAGACTCTTAGATCCAGCAGAATTAAATATTGCTCATAGACAAGAAGATCTAGACAAAACATTATGGACAACATTCAATAAAATTCAATACAATGTTATCAATGGTGGAATGCAAAGACTCATGGATATCGAAGTAGATGGTATCAAAACAACTAAACTCAACAAGACACATAAAATTACAGATTCTAATAAATCTATTAAATTAAATAGACAAATTTCAGATCTTATGATTAAAAGATTATAGTATGAATGATAAATTAGAAGAAGATATTAAAGAAGAATTATTAAATCTTTCAATACTATTAAATCAAATAGAAGATAAAGCTTTCCATATAGGAAATACAAATATTAGAACCAGTGCTGTTGAATCTCAATTTATTTTGAGAAACATTATCAAAATACTTAAGGAATATAAATGAGAAAATTTAGATTATTAGAAGGACACATGAAAGACATGTGGTTCGTGCAAGAAAAATCATTAATTACAAAAAGATACCATATTGTAGCAATTCATTATAATGAATCTCATGCAAAAGAAGATTTATCATTCAAACAAAAAACTGCTGAATAATGGGTACTATACTTTTTTTCATAGCAATTGGTATATTCTTTTATTATTTTATACAATATCAAAATAACGAAGAACAACGATTTCTAGATAAATATCTAGAACCAGATGTAGATGATTCAAAAGAAGATATCCTACCACACAATCATGATTACATAGTACTCATGAAACATAAATACGAATATCTTAAATCAGATCAATGGCAACATTTACGTAAAGTAGTACTAGACAGAAACAATCATAAATGTATGTTATGCCCTAATACAACCAAACTAAATGTTCATCACATTACATATCAAAACCTTTTCAATGAAAAATTATATCAATTAAAAACATTATGTTCAGATTGTCATACAAATCTACACTACGATATTGGTTTCCCAACCAAAGATATTGATACATACAAATCAGAGTATTTCTGGTCAATGAAATATGAAAAACTAGCTTCAGATGAACTAGTAAGATACACAACAGAACAACAACAATTAGATAAATTATTGAATTAAAGGATAACAATGGATATGATAACAGTATCAGTAATAGGTGCAGCAGTAGCTGCAAACTTAATGGTAATCAAATACAAGTTTGAACACAATAGAACCAGTGATGCTATACTAGACACAACACTTCTGGTTCTAATTGGTTTCATGTTCTCTGCAACAATAAGTGGACTCATGATAGGTACAATTGCATCAGCAATTATAAGTATATATCTATTGATCTCACCACCAAAAAAAATCAATTTAAATCTAAAGGATTTTAAATAATGAAAACAGTAGAGCAACTTAACGGTGCAGAACTATTAAATTTATTAAATGAATACAATATATATATTATGGACTTCTATGATACTCATTCATCAGGTGAATATCCAGTATCAGTATATGAATTCTATCATAACGAATATCAAGATATTTTAAAAGGAACAGAATGAATCAAAACGTAAAATTAGCATGTGAAGAATATGAACAAATGATATTAGATGCTACAAAATATTCAGGCAACAAAGAACCAGGTAAAAAAGTATTTTCAGCATCAATGCTTGGAGGAGATGTCCTTCAGCATTATTTAAAATATAAACATGGTTCACAAGACAGTAAAGTATTTGGTGCAAATACTCTTGGTTCAGCTTACCAATTAGGTGTAGATGAAGCAGCAGATATGTGGAATGAAAAACATGAAGATGGTAAATATATTTCAGCAGAAAGATTTACATTTGAATTATCAAATGGATGGACTATTTCAGGAGAAACAGATCAGTTTGATAATATACGTAAAGTTATCTTTGATAACAAAGTCACAACTGCCACAGCAATAGCTAAGGTTCGCTCTGAAGGCAAAGATAATGGTTATGCCCTACAAATGGGTGCATACAAACTTTTAAA
>JAOZLT010000151.1 GCA_029934675.1 Candidatus Altimarinota bacterium
TCTTTAAAAAAGAGGGCGCTTATAGTGATGCCTACACAACGATTATCGCAGGGGGAAACAACGCCAACACCCTTCACTACATCAAAAACGATCAACCGCTAAAAGAGGGTGAACTGGTCTTGGTCGATGCAGGATGCGAGTATGGTTACTATGCTAGTGACATCACTCGAACGTACCCTGTCAACGGAGTTTTCACGCCAGCACAAAAAGAGCTATACAACATGGTTTTGGATGTACAGTTAAAGATCATAGCGGCTATTAAACCAGGTGGTTCAAAAAAAGCACTACAAGCGCTTTCAGAACGACTTCTAACTGAAGGCATGGTCTCTCTTGGTATCTTAGAAGGCCATGTTAAAACTTTGATGGATGATAAAAAGCATAAGGTCTACTACCCACATGGTATAGGTCATTGGCTAGGGATAGATGTACATGACCCATGTCCTTATAGTGATGATAACGGTGAAGAGATACTATTTGCAGAAGGAATGGTGTTAACGATAGAGCCAGGTATCTATCTACCCGAAACTGATGAAAATGTTCCTGAAAAATATCGTGGTATTGGGGTACGCATTGAAGATGATATTTTGGTAACCAAAGAAGAGTGTGTGAACCTTTCCCATGGCATCGCTAAAACAGTAGAAGAGATAGAAAAAGTCTGTTGCTTGTTTTGAGCATAGAAAAGTGTTTTTAGAGGTACCTTCTATTACTTACCTATAAAAGTAGAGGGAGAATAGACAGGAATATCAGACTTCTTAAAATCTTTCTCATTTCTTGTAATAATTGTATCTACCTCTACACTTTTAGCAGAAGCATATAAAACACCATCTTCATAATCTTTAAAATCAATACTATCGGCGAGTTGAAGAACTTTTTTGTTTACAGGTGCAATGTCAAAAAGCTCTAAAAGTACATTAATGCTAGATTTTGCCTGCTGTTTTGAAGCGTGTTTACTTAACAAGTAATGGATGGTAGTAATGGTAGTTGCACAGAGATAGGCTTTATACTCTTTAGCCTCAATTTTGTCAAAGATTTTAACTGCATCATTATAGAAAGGCTCTCTTTGCATCAGCAGGTCAAGAACTACATTGGTGTCTAATAGAATTTTCATAAATGTTTATTTTGCAAATGTTGTCGGTACTCTTCAACATGGGCATCTTTTAAAACACCACTTAACTGCGAAGTTAAACTTTGTGTCTCTTTTGTCTCTTTTTTTAGCAATAACTCAAAATAGTCACTTACCAGTTTTGACAAAGAGACCCCACGTGTTTTTGCTTCGTTTTTAATACTGTCTATTAAACTGTCATCAAGTCTTAGTGTTAATTTTGTCTGCATTTTAGCTCCTTTGACGTATATTTATTAATATATTATACGTCATTTACAGCTGATTGTCAAAGTAAGGGAAAGATGACTCTTTTAGAGCTATCCTAGATTAGTGTTAATGGTGCTTTATGTTTGGATAACTATCTTCTAAAGGGGTTGGATTGTTGTGTGGATTCCAACGTAAAACGTTGGAATGAGACGCTATCGAACTTCTTTTAAAGAGAGAAAATCTCTTTTACTGATCTTTACTCTGTGTTACTCAAAACGGTTAGTGTAGATGTTGGCACGTGTCCCATCATCCTGACGCCAGACCGCCACAGCGTTACCACTACCATCTACCGCTACCTGAGGAGAAGAGGCATCGCCCGCATTGTCACTCTCGATTAAAGCAGGGTTCTGCCACACTCCCGAAATAGCATCAAAACGGTTAGCCCAGATGTTGTAATGTGACCCATCATCCTGACGCCAGACCGCCACAGCGTTACCGCTATCATTCACCGCTATCTGGGGATTATAGGCATCGCCCGCATTGTCACTCTCGATTAAAACAGGATTCTGCCACACTCCCGAAATAGCATCAAAACGGTTAGCCAAGATGTTGTTGCTTGTCCTATCATACTGCTGCCAGACCGCCATAGCGTTACCGCTGCCATCCATCGCTACCTTGGGACCGTAGGCACCGCCCACATTGTCATTCTCGATCAAGGCATCACCCTGCCACGCTCCTGAAGCCGCATCAAAGCGGTTTGCGTAGATGCTATACTCACTTCCGGCATACTGATGCCAGACTGCTATGGCATTACCATCGGTATCTATAGCGATCCGAGGAGCAGTTGCACTATCTGTACTGCCATTATCTAGCAGTGTGGCTGTCCCCCACAAGGATGAGGAATAACGGCTTGCATAGATACTGTCATCAGTTCCGTTATCTAACTCCCAGACCACCATAGTGTGACCACTGGCATTTACAGCTACTTGAGGATAAGAGGCCTTGCCGGTATCGTCACGTTCTATTAATCTGGCTGTAGTCCAGCCTGTAGAGGCTCTAAAATAGTTGCCGTAGATACTGTCATATGTACCATCATACTGCTGCCAGACCGCCATAGCGTTACCAATACCATCCATAGCTATCTGGGGATGAGAGGCATCACCTGCATCTCCCTCAATCAAGGTAGCACCCTGCCACGCTCCCAAAGTAGCATCAAAATGGTTGGCATAGATGCTATACTCATTTCCGTTATACTGTTGCCAGACTGCTATGGCATTACCATCGGTATTCACCGCTATCTGAGGAGAATAGGCATCGTCCGCCTTATTAGTTTTTATAAGCATACGGCCCTGCCAAAGTCCAGATGCAGCATCAAAATGGTTGACATAGATGTTGCTACGTGTCCCATCAAACTGAGACCAAACGGCAATAGCGTTACCGCTGCCATCTATGGCTACTTGAGGAGTTACTGCATCGCCCGCATCATCACTCTCAAGTAAGAGAGGACTCTGCCACGTTCCATCGAGTGTTATAAACTCCCAACTGTGATCGTTCGCCATACGAAGACCATTGCTGTCCTCAACAAAGTCGGTGATGGTCGCGGTGTAACGGCTTCTAAGGTCAAGACGCTGGTCGGTGATGTCAAAGGTTGCCTTTGCCGAAGTGTAACTCACCGTACCATCGACCTCTCCCCTTACATTTTTGAGTGTAAAGGTAGCGTCAGTAATGGTAGATGCTGTCATCTCCTCACTAAAGTAAGCAGAGAGACGTGAAGTAAGGTAGGGGACTTCGTGCCCATCTTGTGGATTGCTCAAGACGACCGTTGGCGGAGTGATGTCTACATCGCTTTCCGTGCTGAAACTCCAGCTATAGTCAGTTGCCAAAGGGTTTCCAGCTAGGTCAGTAGCTCCGTTGGTCACGACTGCCGTGTAAAGTGAGCCTTTTTTTAGTGTGTCAGATGGGGTAAAAGCAACACCCGTTCCGGTGGCTTCAACACTACCTGAAAGTGATGTAGCACCATCGTTGAACCTAATGGTAACGCTGTTAAGTGTAGCAGCGTCCATCGGCTCATCAAACGCAACCGTGAGTATGGTGTTGACACCAACATCATTTCCGCCATCAGTAGGTGTAACACTCACAACAGTCGGTGCGACGTTGTCTGCAGCACTTCCGGTCGTAAAGGTCCAACTTGAGTCTACTGCCAAGGCGTTACCGGCAAGGTCTTTGACACCACTTTTAAGTGGGAGGGTATATACCTGGTCGGCAGAAAGATCGTTTTGGGGTGCAAAGGTAATGCCGTTGGTCGAAGTCGTCACACTGCCACTCACCGTGCTGCCTCCTCCCGAAAGGAGAACCAGTGCGTCAGTGACACTGCTTGCATCGATGGCTTCACTAAAGGTCATGCTAAAGGCACTGTTAAGTGTAACGGAACTGCTACCTGCTACCGGCAGTGTCGAGAGTACGACAGGTGGGCTTTTGTCCTCATTGGTAACAGTAGTCACACCATTAGAACCGTCGTCCCCAGAACAACCAGCAAGTGCGAAAGCCGCTAGAAAAGAGAGTGCAATTAATTTTGTCTTCTTCAAGTTTTTCATAAACATCCTTAAAATATATAAGCTTAGATGACATCTCTGTCTTCCTACTTATATTATAGAGCGTGAGCGTTCCAAAAACGTTGCAAAATAAGATGTTGACGTAGAGGAGGAGTGATTGTTGAAGGGATTAGTCAGTGATGTTCTGACTTTTGTTAGGATATTTTAAACCATATTTAGTTGTAACTATAACTCCACCCTGTAGAGCCGGCCTTTACCTCTCCAAAGTCTT
>JAOZLT010000152.1 GCA_029934675.1 Candidatus Altimarinota bacterium
TTGCCGGGCGCAAACAGATGGACCTGTTCGGCGTGATCGTCCTGGCTATCGTCACCGGCATCGGCGGCGGGACCCTGCGCGACTTGCTGCTGGGTTCCACGCCGGTTTTCTGGATCCATGATCCGGTCTACATCCTGGTGGCTGCCGGAGCGGCGATCCTTACCGTGGTGTCGGCTCCATTTCTTTCCCATCGCCAGGACCTTCTTTTGGTGGCCGATGCCATCGGGTTGGCGTTCTTTTGCGTCCTGGGATCGGCCAAGGCCCTCGAGGCAGGGACGGGCCCACTCATCGCCATGCTGATGGGTGTCATGACCGGGGTGGTCGGAGGATTGATTCGTGACCTGCTGGCGGGGGAAGTGCCGCTGGTCCTTCGACGGGACCTCTACGCCACCGCGGCTGTTGCCGGGGCTGGGCTCTTCTCGCTGCTGATGGCCCTGGGGGTTTCGCCGACGGTCGCGGTCTGGGTGGGAATGTTGACCGCTTTGGCTTTGCGACTGGCGGCTATTCGTTGGCATTGGGGATTGCCGGTGTTCAGGATTTGAGGAGGTGGGCTCCATCCCTCAAAGACTCCCCCGGGGGATCTTTTCTGCAATGATATTGGTGATAGGCTGCAGGGGATCATCACAACCCAAAAACCGATCAGTGCTCCATATCAAGCGTGTTGGTGATCTTGAATCCGTTCGGTTTGGTTTCATCCGGAACCACGCGGACGTTGGTCAGGGATCGCAGGGATTCCATCAGGTCGTCGTATTCCGGACGTCCGAACATCGGGTCCAGGGGCAGCGTCCAGGCCATGATTTGACTGTCAAACATCGCGAGCAGCCAGCGACCGAGGGGATCGAACAAAATATAATACGTGCCTTGTTGTCCCTCACCGAGTACGGGCAACGTCCAATGTTCACCGTTTTCGATATTGAAAACCTCGATGGTGTTCCACCAACCGGCTACCGCCACCAGGCCGCGGCCCGGATGATAATCCACCTGTGTCGGCCTTTGGGGCGTCGTGCCGAGTTCGATCTCCCGGTCGTTCTTCAGATCCACCCAGGACAAGCGCCTATCGACATCACTCACCAGGGCGAAGTTGCCATCCTGAAGAACACTACCCCCGTTTGACGCGTCCCCTCGCCACAGCGTATCCGGATCGGCGGTCGGATTTGTGATGTCAAACTTCACCAAGTGGTCGCCACCCAGTGCAACGAGGGCGGTTTCCCCGGAAAAACAAAAACTCTCATATTCCTGACCCTTGAGGTCGATGACGGCGGTCATCTTCAGGGAATCGAGATCATAGACATGAAAATTTTCCATTCCGGTCATCTCGAAGAAACAGACATGGCGCCCGCTCGGACTCACAATCTCCGGCATCAGCATATCTTCAACACCTGGAAGGTTTCTGGCCTCACCGCTTTCAAAGTCGAGAACCTCCGATCCCCAGCAGAATGTCAGGGCCCATTTCCCCTCGGGATCGGACATCATGTGGCTATACTCTCCCCGGCTCCAGCCCCGGGTTTTCCCAAGAGAGCCAACACCTTCGGATAAACCACCGATAAGGGGAAGACCGGTCAACCCGCCTTCGGGTTCCCAGATGTATAGAATCCTTCCGTCGCGCAAGATTGATGGGTAAAGATACACTCCGGATCTTTCACTAAAATCCAGGGACCAGGCCACGGGATAACTTGTTTTCCAGTGGGCCACGGCGCCGACCCTGATCCCGTTCCGGCCGGCAAGCAGCGACCCGTCCGGAAAAAACGTCCCGCTATGAGTCCAGTGGGCTCGATCCATCAGCGCCACGGAGCGGTGGGGAGGCGTATCTGCCAGATCGTATATGTGAATCGTATCCGAACCCCATGACGAGTAAAAACGATTTCCATGGGGGTCGAACTTCACTTCGTAGGCTCCGGGGTTTTCCTTGAACTCCCTGAGCAACTGAGGCGGGGATGTCATCAGGTTCCACACCTTGATATGGCCCTCCACATCCGCCGAGGCCGCAACCTCACAGGAGGCGTCAAAGGCGACCGAGGAAATGGATGCCTCATGTTCCCCGACAAAGATCGCCCGGTCAGTGCCCAGATCCTCAAACCGCTGCAGATAAACCCGGGTACTGTCATAATCCAGAACCCGGGTCGCCACCTCATCGATGGCCGGAACGTGATTGTCCTGGTTGTGCTGAGTACCGCGTGATTTTCCCAGTTCCCCGATGGAACCCTCATGTAAATCCAATTCAAACCAAACCGTTTGCTCTCCCGGACGGTTGGCGCAAACAGCCATCTTTTGTGGATTCGCAATCCTATACAGAACACTGGAGGAATATTCATTCACGAAATCCAGGTGATGCAGATGTTGCCCATCAGACACCCTCCAGACATGGATCCCGCCGTTGCCATTGGACAACACGTGGCTACCATCCGAGTTGAAGATGGCCTGGTAGGCTATGCCTTCGCCGGGAGCCTCAAAAGTCCGCATGGAATAGTCTTCGAGACTGTAGACCCCCACCGTCTGGTGCTTGGTTTGCGACCACGCGACCACGGCGTGCCGACCATCGGGACTGGCGTTGACGGTGATCGGATTGCCCCTTTGCCCACAGCGCGGCAATTCGTTTCGCAAAGGCGAGCGGGCAATGGCCTGCCGCACGACATCACGGGCGTTGGGCTGATCGAGAATCTCCAGACTGGACAGAGCATAGGCTACGGCGACCGTCGGATCCTTGGCAATCTGCCCGCTGGCATGGGAAAGCCGCTCGTTGGCCATGGCCTTGTCACGCTCGCGGGAGATGACCCGGGACTGCATGGTCTGCCAAGTTGCAAATCCAACAAGCGCCATCAGCACCAACGCGGCCATCGCCACCCCGGCCCGGTTCCTGCGAACGAACTTCCGCATCCGGTAGACCCTGCTCGGTGGCCCCGCCGACACGGTCCGATTCTCGAGATGCCTGGCCAGGTCCATCGCCAGGTCCGCGGCCGATCCGTAGCGGCGGGTGCGATCCTTCTCAAGGGCCTTCATGGTGATCCAGTCCAAGTCACCGCGAATCCGTTTGGCCCAGGTGCGCGTGTCCGCGACATGGAGTTTCGCCGAGTCATCAGGTAGTTTGGCCGACGTGTCGATCCGCGTGCTGGGTTTCTTGGGGATTTCATTTTGGACGAGAAGCGCCATGCGTTCCAGGCCGGCCCGCATGATGTCGCGGCGTTCCAGGGGCACAACTCCCGTCAAAAGTTCGTACAGCAGAACTCCAAGCGAATACACATCACTGCGCGTATCCACGTCCTCCGACGATGACCCGGCCTGTTCGGGACTCATATATTCCGGTGTTCCGATCATCTGACCCATCTGGGTAAAAAGCGTCTGGATCGTGAGGTGCTGGATGGTCGCTTTGGCCACGCCGAAATCGATGATCTTGGGTACCGGCTTACCCTCGACCTCGGTCACCAGGATGTTGCCGGGCTTAAGGTCCCGGTGGATAATCCCCTTCTGGTGCGCGTGCTGAACTCCCCCGCAAACCCGGATGAACAAATCCAGCCGCTGCCGCAAACCCTGTTGGTGATCATCGCAATATTGGTTCAGGGGAATCCCGGGAATGTATTCCATCACGAAAAAAGGGCGGCCTTCATCGGTCGCCCCGGCATCGTAGACCTTGGCGATGTTGGGATGATCCATCAGCGCCAGGGCCTGCCGTTCGGATTCGAAGCGGGCGATGACTTCTCGCGTATCCATGCCCAACTTGATGATTTTGACGGCCACCTTGCGTCGCAGGGGAGCGCTTTGGGCAGCCAGATAGACCACACCCATGCCGCCTTCGCCGAGGGGTTTTATGATCTGGTAGGGACCGATTTTCCGGTTGACCATGTCGGGAAGGTTAGCCGTGAGACCGACGTTCTTCGTGGCGCCCTGGGTCTCTGGCCGGTAGTGATGAAGCAGATCGCGCGCTTCGGACAGCAGGTCGGCGTCTCCGCAACTATTCTGCAGATAAATGTCCCGTTCGATTTCGGGCAGTTCAAGGGCCTGATCGACCAGATCCTTCAACCGTTGGTAACGTTTTGGGTCCATGGGTCCCGACTCCTCCTTCAGCCCAAAAGGGCCCGTCAGGTATGCATTTCCGCGACCTTAAACCCAGATGGTCGTTCCGTCAATTG
>JAOZLT010000021.1 GCA_029934675.1 Candidatus Altimarinota bacterium
AATAAAGTCTGATAGGGGAAGGAAATGTTTATATTTTCTTTGTAATTCTAGAAGTAAAATTTTATATGTAGTTTGAGTAAAGTCCATTATTTGCTTCTGTGTTGATAATCTGGGTTTTCCTTCATTACTTTTACACTTTGAGGATAATTTTCTACAAACCACACAAGGAAAGTTGTAACATCTATTTTATCGTTACCACTACTACTCATCGCGACATTTGTTACAGTTAACGAATTACCTGCAACATCTTTTATACTTAAATTAATAGGGGTAACTGTTGTCGGATTAAGATTACCAGAGAAATCCAACTGAAGCTGAGTACTTGAGCTTACTGTAACGCTATCTAGTAAAACTGCACTATTTATCACGCCATCTGGATTTAGATAATTTTTAAAATAAGCTTTTGTGTAGCTACTATCTAAACCGCCCTTAGTATTACCTGTAACATTACCAGGCGTAACAGTAAGTGTGTATTCTTTATTTAATAAGTGGGCAGTAGTAGTAATTATTACTGTACTTTGGTCATAAGTCGGGTAGCCAGAAGCAACCGCCAACACTCCAAGAGGAGCTGTTGGATTAGTTATTGCATAATCTGAAGGAGCTGGTGATAAAGGATTATCAATAACCTGAAGATAATCATTATACCTAACAAGCACATGTGTATTATCCAAAACCTGCGCGTTTACTATCTGTAATTCATTTTGAGTTACAAAATTTATTTGACCCGCACCGATTTTATTAAACATGGAACTAATCGCATAATTACTTACTGTAGCTGGTGGACCTACAGCATAATTTGCTTTAATTACTTCAACATCCTCAACTGTAAAATCTACTGAACTTCCGGAAATTCCGTTTAAACTAACATTAAGTTTAACCAAAGCTTGATCATCTACTCCTGTAATATGAGGAGGTGGCACTTCGTTTGAGAAGAAAGAAATCTTTACCTCACCTGGCGTACTTGTATCTACGCTTTTTAAATCTGCCTGAGTAAACAATGTTCTATTTAAAGGATTAGCATTCGTAGTATCAAAAACCAATGAATTTGCATTAAAACTAATAGCATCTACTGGAGTATATTTAATCTTGAAAGACATACTGACTATATATTCGGATGAAAAGGCGATATCACCAGTATTCCTTGTTCTTAAGGCAATCGTTCCGGCATCATTTATCCCCGCACTATAATCCGGTATATATAGGTATGTACTTGTGTTTGGCTGAGGTGCATATGTAACAAGCTCATTGATACTAGCTTTAAATAATGAGGGATTCTTGTAACCATAAAGGCCTACTGCACACATGAGGACTGCTAGCAAAGTGAAAATCAGAATCTTTAATCCATTTTTCTTTTTCCGTTGTGGCTCCGTTGTGGCTCCGTTGTGGCTCCCCGCTTCGCTTTGTGACTGTGCAGGCAGAGCTGTAACTTGGACTGGAGCTTGTTGTTCTTGGTTAGTTTCCATAGTGTTTTGGTTTGTATTTTCCATGATTCGTATTGACTTCGGATTGACTTCGGATTGAATTCGTATGGACTGGTCTATTCGAGGTCCATTCGATATCTATTCGATGTCTATCCGGAAATTAATTGATTTGTTTAAATAAGATAATAACATCAAGCATTGTTACATTTCCGTCATTATTTAAATCAGCCGCCTGTAATTCTGTCTGGGTGGCAGATATTCCGTTTGCAATCTGAAATGCTTTAATAACATCCAACATAGATACGCTTCCGTTTCCATCTACATCACCGGAAGCAGATGCACCTATAGCTAAATCCATAAGACCAGGAGCTACGTTATTCTTTGTATCTGAAACTTCTAATACTAATTTATAATTACCGTTTATCAAATTCTCATCCTGTGGAATATCAACTGGTATAGAATAGATTTTGTAATTATAAATAGTTGGAGTACTTGTTGTGGAGGTTGTTGTAGAATTACTAGAAGTTGTAGATGTATCTGTTGTACTAGTTGTAGTCTGAGTTCCGCCGTCTGCCTCAGACACTTCTGTAAAATGCGGAATTGCAGTAAACCAAACAGCAGACGCATCGTTTTTAATCGTTGTATAAGTAGTTTGTAAGGTGCTAACTAAAGAAACCCTGATATCTTTAATGTCAGATATTGTCTCTTCATCGTATATCTTTACACTCAAATTAATACGACCACCTTTTTGAACAGGGTTTGTACCTATCCGTCTTAAATATTCAATGGTAGGAGCTGAAGGTACATCGATTGTTAATCTATTAATACTATCTAAAGTTGATCCATCAGTTAATGAAAGTGCCGTATATAATGGTGTCTTTCCTGTTTTTGCACCTTTTTCTAAAAGACCTCCTTTTAAAGCTGTGGCATCTAATCTATCTGTAGGCTGAGGCACCCACGTAACATCGTCATATTTTAACTCTACTACAGTTACATCCGTATTTGCTCCGTTCTTACCAACTATTCTAGTTTTATAACTAGCGGTTGGAGTTAAAGTTAGTGTGTAATCCATACCTGGCAAAACTAATACCTCACCAGATGAAGATAATATTCCTTCTAAAGAATCATCCGCATTACCGGTAGTAGAAGTTAGCTTAAGTAAGCCTGGAACATTTGGGTAAGTATTAATATTCACACCTGGCACTGATTCAATCAATGCTGCCAATCCATCAGTCAACGTGCCGTCTCCATTTGGATCTGAAACCATACATTCAACTAATGCTTTTTCAGTCAAAGCAAATACATCCGTACAAGTAGGTACTGTTATAGGATTACTTTCTACTGTAAGCAAAGCGCCAGCTGACTGAGTTGAATTAAGCATTATATATGCACTTGTCCAAGCTTTGTCTAATTCAGTAGCATCAAAACTTTGTAAAGTTTCATCGTCCAGAGTAAGCACCATACCTTTTATATCTGCAAGAAGACTCAATGTACAAGTTGGATAACCTGAATAACCTATTGAACATGCGGTACAATTGTATGCAGTGTCGTACCCCTTATTACATGTCCATTTACCAGTAACCGGATCACATGTTGAGTAGGTTGGAACTGTTATATTTTTACATAAATCTGTAGCAGTTGTTGTTCCAATTGTTATTAATCCATCTTCAAAAGTTGGTGTTCTTGTACTTGTTTTATCAGTAATAGTTGAATCACCCGCAGCAGTTTTTAATGTTATTGGGATTGTATTACCTGAATTTAAAGAAGAATCGGTAGCTACAAGAAGCCTAAATAATGGATCATTGTCGTTCACAGTCGCAATCTTCGCAAAATTAAAATCTATTTCATAATCACCTGGAGATGAGGTAAAATCTGTCGTAAAAGTTGCACTACCTAACAAACAATTAGGACTGCAGTTATCTGTATGCACTGATGATATTGTCAATTGGCTTGTGGGTGCAGATAGAGTTACTTTTAAATCTGAAAGGTCTTCCATATCCTTACCCGCCTTTATTTCAATGTATCCACTATCACCAGCTTCAGCTTTATAGTCGGCTGAAATATAAATATCTTTTGTTACACTTGAGCTATCAGCACCACCTGTTAACGAAGCTGTTAAAAGCTGTGGATTTTTATAGGCAAGAAAACTGATTGTAGTAAATCCGACCAGTACCAATGCAATCAGTACATTGCGCATTGTATTGTGCGCTTTAGCGTGTTCGTTTGTTTGTGTATTTGTATTTTCCATTTTTCAAGTGGTTTATCATGTGGTTTATCATGTGGTTTATCATGTGGTTTTTAACAACTTGATTAACTACTTGATAAACGGCCCGAGCCGAAGGCTTCCCTTTGGGAAAGGGCGGATAAACGATTAGGGTATTAAGTTAATAAATTTAAGTCAATCTCCTGAGCGATTGCTGTAGGAGTTTTAATTTCGATAGCGGATGTGTGTGCATCGATTTTTTGGAAAGATCCGAAGAAGCTTAAAGCCAACATAAGCCCAAGTGTCATAGAAAGACTTTCTTCGAGAAGATTAAAGTTTATGTATCTTACAATCGGCATGTGATTCCAGACTCTGGAGAAATATTCGAAACGATCTTTATGTGGTCCTGCAATCTTTAACATTTCAATAAGTTCTCTTTTAGCCAAACTTCCCCATTCCTTTGCATGTCGTTCAACAATTATATAACGTATGGTTGAGAATGTAATTAATGTCAAAAAGTATAAAACCAATGCTGTAGCGAAGTAGCCTCCGAACATAAATACAACAATTGCTCCAATCACAGCAAATACAAATGCAAATGTTGTTTGTGAGGAACCGATGTAGTCCTCCTTTTCTTTGTAGTATATCTTCACCATTGAGTGAAAAAAGTACAGAAGTGCAGCTACTAATGGCAATAAATAACTTTGAGATTTTGCGACCAAACTAAAGTTCAGAAGATTCCACGAACCATTCAGAAGTTCCGGCGCTCGAACCATTAGGTTTAAACCCCAGAATGTAAAGAAAAATAAAATCATTTGGCCAACAACTATCAAAGCTCCTTTGTGATGAATCTTTTCATTAACGTCATAAAGCTTATGAATCTCTTCTTCTGTTTTACTAACAGAAAGTTCGCCATTATTAAATTTATCAACTAATTTTTTATGGAACAGGTGTATCTTTTTTTGTTTAAGCTGAATATGAACACTTGAGCCTAAAAGCATTAGCTCAACAATAAGCGCTAGTGCAATTATCGAAAGCATTACGCTCCCACCAAGAAATGACATCAGACCGTTAAATATAACCGCGAATATATTCGCAATCTCACCTTTGAACCCCATGTAAACATGTGGACTTGCCTGGATAGTTGTAAGCATACTTTCCGGCGCACTGTTATGTAGATTAACAGGCACACTTCCTTGCTTGAAAGCTATGTATAAGCTGACTGCAAATAGTCCGAGTGTTGTAAGCATTAAGCCGAATCTTTTCATTTGTCTTTTTGTTTTTTAGTTTTTTAAATCTTATTATTATAGCAAATTTTCACTCATTCAGCAACTCTATAGAATTGACGTATCTTGAGGAATGTTGTTATGTAAAAAATCTCTCTATCTCAACTAATCCGCCACTTTGTGTCGTCTACTTATCGTTTGAGAATGTGGAAATTTTATGTGTAATAAACTATAAATCTATAAATTTTCTCGTCCTCAACTGGTCGGGTGAATGATTGGAATAAAGTGAATTTATGTAAACCTCCATTTGACAAAATTCCATTTTACTTAAACCGAATTCTCTTTAGTTAAAGACAGATTATTGTCTAACATCAGAATTATAAATGTCTAATATCAAGCTACCAGTTATGGATTATCAATTGTGAGCTTTTTCGATATACTGTTTTTTTACAATTAGAAATTTTATATGTCAGTAATCAGTAATTTGAATAAAATAATACTTCGTTTTAAACGAAATCTAATACCTGGAATAACTTATCATTCATCCCCAATTTAAATTTACTAAACCTAAGCATTGCTTTTTTGTCAAATATTTGATATAATATAGAGATTAATTCTCTCTAAAACAACAAAACACAAACAATCATTTGAAAAACTTACTTCGTAAAATCACAACCTCTCTCCTACTCTGTCTTATTGCTACAGTCTCGCTGTTAACTACTAATACTGCATTGGCTAACGATGTTGGGGATCCGGCAATTACTCAGTTTGCTATGATGCCGACCAAACCTGCGCCAAAGAGTGAGGTAGATTTTATAGTTGCTTATCAGAATCAAGGTGCAGGTGAAGCAACGAATGTGACACTGGTTGTGGATTTTGAGGAAAATATTTTTAAGAGGATATTGGTGGGAAATTCTAAAGAATGTGTGAATACCGGTATTACTGTAGTGTGTCATTTCAACTCTATTCCATCAGGAGCTACTGGTAGTATTGGGTTTACTGGTCATATTGCGGAAAATGCAGTAATGAGGAAGAAAGTAATTACCGAAGCGACAATAATGGAGGCTGGAAATCCACTTGATAAGACAACAAATAATTTTAAAAATTTCACTGTTGCAATCGGCGAGGAGGTTAAGTCTAGTTTATCCGGGGCTGGAGCAACTAAGTTGGGAGTGGTAACAAATGCTGAGCTTCTTAAAACCAAAGAAGATTTGAAAAAACCATCTAGTAAGCAGGATGTATCTTTATTCGATGTTGCTTCCAATCCTAATTGGCAGGTAAGTTCGCTAAACACCGTAGGTCTTAAATTTATGATTCGTGGCAAGGAAGCATTGGCCTGGTCACTTGGGATTAAAGACTCAGGGTTTAGAAATCCTGCTATTAGAGCTAGTTATTCAAAAGTTCTGACAATAGTAAATAGTTTATTTGTTATCGGATTGTTGGTAATTGCCGGAATGTGGATGTTTAGTATTTTGATACCAAGAAAGGTATTGAGAAAAGTAATATTGATTTATGGTATGGCAATTGTATTTGTAAATTTTGCTTTGCCTGCAAATCAGTTATTAATAGATGGCAGTAGCCTTATACAAAATACCTTTATGAGTGGAGTGGATATTACAAGTATTGTTCAAACCCCAACTTACAATGACTCAACTGCAATAGGTTATGAAAACACTGCGAATATAGTAAGTCAGTCATCTGGCAAAAAACTTAAACTCGACTTTTCTGCTAACAATACGAATGATACCTCTGACGATATCCCGATTGGTTCAATCGGACAAGGTATAACAAGCCTACAAAAACCAAATTATATAGGAACAATTATGTATCCGATTGTAGATGATGAAGGTAATGTTCTTTCCGTTAAAGAAGAAACTGTTCAATTAAGATCAACTTCAGATTCTGTACTTAGTATTAACCCCAATCAAGCGATTGAGCTGATTGATGAAGGAACATTTAATCCAAATACTGAATACTCAATATTCGGATTCCTGATGATGCTGTTCACCGGAATAGCATATTTTATTATGGCATTGGTATTTATTCTTAGAATTGTAATATTATGGGCGCTAATGATAGTTTCTCCAGTATTATTTTTACTCGCTATATTCAGTGTTACACGTAGCTATTTTGTTAATTGGCTTGGGATTTACGCTCGTTGGCTACTTATTGGGCCACTAATGGCACTTGGCCTTGCTATTGTTGTAGGTATTTGGGAATCGGTCGGCCTCCCTATTACAAGCTCATATACTAGCGCCGACCAATTTGGATTACTTACAAATATTGGTTTTTATTTACCAGGTAGCAGTACAATCAATACACTTAGCAATACTCCTCAAATGATGGAATATTTATTGTTTTTGATAATGCTATATCTCCCAATTCTCTTTTCCTTTATGTTAACTCGCCAAAAATTATGGTCTAAAGTGGCTACTGCTGTTATTGAGGAAAATAATCTTGAGGAAAATGAAAAAGTCGTTCAAGAGACAATTACTGAAACTGAAATAAAAAAGGAAAATAATGCAATATTTGAAGCAAAATCATTAGTGGGTGGAATTAAAAGTTTGTTCGGCTCACGAATTACCGAATTATCTAAAGCTACTGTGCCTGAAAGCATGAAATCAGCAGCACCAAAATCCCCTCCTCTTCAGTATCTGGAACTTAAATCAAGCTTGCTTCCACAACATCTGGCGCTAAGCAGTACACATGACATACTTGGTTCGATTGCTGGTGAAGCAAGTGGTTCGCGACATGTACAGGATAAGGCAATTGAAAAACTTTCTTCTCCTGAATCCGTTACTAATAGAGTTGAACGAGATAGAGTAATTGCTGTACGAGATGAAATTGAGAAAAGGGCTATGAGGGGAGATAGTGATGCTATTAATATAATTGATTCTATTAGAGAAACTGTTATGAACCCCGTTGTAAAGCCAGTTGTAAATCCGATTGTGGGAGATAAAAATCCTGTGGAGATAAAAGTGGAAGAGAGGGTAGTAAAGGATATGAAGAAGTCTGAACAGCTTAAGACTATGTCTAAAAAACAAAAGACCAAAGAGAAAAGTGCCAAAGATCCAAAAACTCAAAATGCCAAAAAGGGGAAGAAAAAGAAACATAGAAGGCATAATTAATTCATAATACTAATCTAAAAAACCACCCCACTATTACCCACTTGTCTGAACCGCTGATTCTCTGGATTGAACAGATTTACCATGATGGATTCAATAGATTAAATTGATAAAACAGATTCATTAAATCCTACAATCCATCCAAATACATCCCAGAAATCCTGTAAATCAGCGGTCCAGACAATAAGATAGGAAAAACCAGATTAATTCATAACTCATAATTCATAATTCATAATTTCAAAAAATCACTTGGCGTAATGCTAGCAATCGGACTTATGTCTCCAGGATTGGCACATGCACAAGAAACAACTCATACCGCGCTTGGGGAGGTTGCGAATTTTGGTGAATTTATATCTCTGGTTTGGGGCTATGGCTCTCAGGTGCTGATTGCAATGGCTGTATTCTTTATAATTCTAGGCGCATTCTTCTATGTAGCATCCGCAGGCAATAAGAATAAGATATTACAAGGCAGGCAAATGATTTTTGGTTCACTTATAGCAATATTTATCGTGATGCTTTCTGGCGTGCTTATCCGCACCTTACACCAACCAGCCGAAGGAACAACTGGCTATTTGAGCGATGTACCAAATGTAATATTTAATGCGTCCAATATACTAGTTGGTATAATTGCATCATTCACAGTTTTGATGTTTATATATGCGGGACTTATGTATGCAACTGCGACTGGTAATACAGAGAAATTGAAAAAGGCCACTGATGCATTTAAGTATGCGGTTATAGGTCTGGCTGTTGGAATACTCGCTTTTGCTATTGTAAATAATGTGATTAATTACTTTTTATAATAATTAGAGATTATGTTATCTTCCACTATCGTAGCCTCAAAGTAGCCTCAAAGCGAAACGAAGTGGAGCGAAGTAGTCTCAACGTAGCCTCAATGTAATCATGAAAAACTTCACTCAATCACTGGGTACAATTGCAGATATTAAAAAGGCTTATGCTCAAGATTTAATCCCATGTGCGGATGGCAGTATGGCTGACTCAAGCATTGGTTGTGTTGATGCGCCAGGTAGTGTGATAGGAGCTGAAACCAATATTACGGAAATCATATTACAAATAGCGAGTGTACTGATAAATGTTGTAATGGTGGTATCTGTTTTGGTTTTGATATTAGGCGGTATTACTTATGCAATTGCAGCAGGTAATGATTTCAAAATTCGGAAATCAAAACGTATGATGATGTGGAGCTTGATTGGGTTGGTGGTTGCATTGCTTGCGAGGACTGTTGTTAAATTTATATTAATGGGACTATAATCTCGAAACTCGAATCTCGAAACTCGAAGGAAGCACAAAATTCTAAACTCGAAATACAAAAAGTTTTTGAGCATTTAAACATTAATATTTCAAATTTGTTTCGGATTTCGAAATTCGAGATTCGGATTTTTTTGTTTTCGACAGAAAACAAAATGTTACACCCATTTGTTACACTTTTTTTGTAACATGTTTTTTACTTTTAGGAGGTAAATGTAATATTTTTATTACAGTATATTAAATAATAATCAATAAAAAGGTCAATCGTATTTTGATTTAAAACCTTGTGTAACATTTTCGTTGTTGTATACTTTTTTTGAACAAGAAGTTCAACTCAACTACCACATGAAAATCAATAAAAAAATCATCAGCTTATTCTTTTCCGCTTTCTTCCTTGGCCTTACTGTTGCACCAGCTGCCCTAGCAGTTGAATGTGATCAGGATGGTGATGGTTTTGTTGTTATTCCAACGCAGATAATGAGGAACATAAATGCTGATATGCCGTATGTAGAAAATGGGAATTACTCAGCTTCTGAATGGAAGAATTACTTTGATATATATAAAGGTGCTGACCTTACCGAAGAAGAGGTATGTAATGATATAAACTTCAAAAAAGGTGCAGAAGCGAAAAGATGTGATTCAGTAGTAATCGGAGCAAATAGTAATGTTTACGACTCTTCCAAGATTACCCCCCCTATTAGCGGAAGTAAGATTTATCCAGGAGCTCTTGATGTTGCGGACAATGGAATAGATGAAGATTGCAGTGGAAAAGACTCTACGTTGTTACCAGAGGCAGGAGATGATAAGGATTTAGGAGGTCTTGCTGATAAAGTAGTCGGACTACTAAGCAAACTAGTAGTAGTTGTATCAATAATAATAATGATATGGGGCGGTGTGCTTTACGCAACTGCTGCAGGAAATGAGGTAAAGACTTCAAAGGCGAGGAAAGCGATTATCGGTGCAATAATCGGATTGGCTGTAGGTCTGTTGGCTCCTACAGTTGTGAATTGGATAGCTGCCAACCTTGTATAATCTGAAACAAAAATAAAAACAAAGGAAAGGACCTGTCGATATTTAAAAGAAATGATGGGTCTTTTTCAATGACCAATGACCAATTAAATCCTTGAATTCTGATAAATACTACCTAAAATCTTTTTTAACTCGCCTGTTTCGCTTCCCAATTTTTGGATTACGTAGTCATAATCTGAATTAGTTCTTCTTAATACATTTAACCAAAAAATTGTTTCTCTTACTTCCTTTAGTGAAATGCCGACACAACTAATAAATTCCTTTTTACTACGTGCGTTGTCAGCTTCATGTAAATTTGCCCCAACTGAGCCCGAAGATCTTATTAGCTGGTCACTAATAGTCCCCACAGATTTTTTATATGGAATAGTTTCAAATAATTTAATGATATCAACTAAAAAATCTTCACATCTCTTATAGATATTATATTCTTTCATATTTTTACAAAATTAAGTTCTAAATTCAAAATAGGATTTTTATTAAATCAAATAACCAGTTCATCTAGTCAAACAAATTGACCATTGGGATTTGGTCACTGGTCATTTATTTCACCCCTTCCTCCAAATCATCAAGCTGATCTCTCAACTCAGCCGCTTTCTCAAATTCAAGGTTCTGAGACGCAATATCCATCTTATGAGTAAGCTCTTCGATAAGACGAGGTAATTCCTCTTTCGGTATTTCGGATTTATTATACTTCTTTTTAGGTTTATGGGTGTTTTCGGAAATATCATGTATCTTTTTTACGATTGTCTTCGGTGTAATGCCGTGTTTTTCGTTATAGGCCATCTGTATATCACGACGACGATTTGTTTCGTCTATACAGCCTTTCATGGCGGCAGTTATCTTATTCGCATACATTATTACTTTTCCATTCACATTACGAGCAGTACGACCTACTATTTGGATAAGTGCGTCACGAGAGCGTAAGAAACCTTCCTTATCCGCATCCAAAATTGTAACGAGTGAGACCTCAGGTAAATCTAATCCCTCTCTAAGTAAGTTAATTCCGACAATAATGTCTATAGTGCCAAGTCGGAGGTCTCGGAGTATTTCGATACGCTCCATTGTATCTACGTCGGAATGGAGATATTTGGCTTTTAAATCCGCTTCCAGAAGGAAGTCAGTTAGCTTTTCTGCGGATTTTTTAGTAATTGTAGTTATCAATATTCGCTCTCCCCTATCTATAACCTGACGTATCTCCTCCAACAAATCGTCAATCTGATTTTCGGTTGGACGAACTTCGATTGGTGGATCAATAAGGCCAGTAGGGCGGATAATCTGTTCAACAATATCTTTCTTTTTAGTATGTGCGAATTCGTACTTTCCTGGTGTAGCAGTAGTATATATTGCCTGATTTACATGTTTTTCAAATTCCTCGAACTTGAGTGGCCTATTGTCATATGAGCTTGGTAGGCGGAAGCCGTGTTCTATAAGATTTGTCTTACGTGAATAATTACCGCTATACATACCGCCTATCTGAGGAATTGAAATGTGGGATTCGTCGATAATAATCAGGGAATTATCCGGAAAATAATCGAGTAACGTTGCAGACTGTTCGCCTGGTTCACGATTATTTAAATAGCGGACATAATTTTCAATTCCTTGGCAGTAGCCTGTTTCGAGCATCATCTCGATATCGTATTCGGTTCGGGTTTTTATGCGTTCAGCTTCGACTATTTTACCCATTTTCAAAAACTGGTCATAACGTTCTTCCAAATCTTTTTTAATTTCTTCAACGGCTTTTTCAATGGCTTCACGTGTTGTTACATTGTGTTTTGATGGGAATATTTTGACCTCCGTCAGATTTTTTATAACCTCACCTGTAAACGAATCTGCCTCCTGTATGGTTTCAATTTCATCCCCAAAAAACTCCAAACGAATCATATTGTCGGAACTCGGAGGAATGATTTCTACCACATCCCCAAGAACATGAAACATACCCTGTTTAAAATCATTATGAGAACGAGAATATTGGAGGTCGGTTAGCTTTCGCAGTAATTTGTCGCGCTTAATAAGCCCGCCTACTTTAAGCTCAATAGCCAAATCCTCATACATACTTACGTCACCCAAACCATAAATCGCAGATACGGAGGCTACAATCAAAACATCTGACCTAGTAAGGAGGCTATGAGTGGCAGCATGGCGGTATTTATCAATTTCCTCGTTTATCGATGCGTCTTTTTCGATGTAAGTATCTGTTTTGGCAATATATGCTTCTGGTTGATAGTAGTCGTAATAACTGACAAAATAGCTAACTGCATTATCCGGGAAAAACTCTTTAAACTCGGAACACAACTGAGCAGCTAGCGTTTTGTTGTGTGACATTATGAGTGTTGGGCGCTGAATCTCCTGAATAACATTAGCCATGGTAAATGTTTTACCTGAGCCTGTTACACCCATAAGAGTTTGGTGTTTTTCACCTCTTTTGATACCCTTTAACAGTTTTTCTATTGCCTGTGGCTGATCGCCTGTGGGCTTGAAACTAGATTTTAAATTGAAGTTCATATTTTTTCGATGTACGGAATAATTACGTTAGTTAAGCATAACGGAAAAGAGGTTTAGGGGCAAGGGGCGTGATGCGTAATGTAGTATTTATGTATAAGTAATAAG
>JAOZLT010000022.1 GCA_029934675.1 Candidatus Altimarinota bacterium
ATCTGCGAAATCCATACAATCCTTTAATCCCGAAAATCGGGGTTCAGACAATTAAAATAGGCTGTTTTTCATCATTAGAAAATGACTTATTCCCCACCAAAATGTCGGAGAATTCTAATTGATTAAAATTTTCTCGGAGGAAAAAACTCCTGACCCGATTTTTTTTGATATTAAATAATTTATAGTATGTGACAGAGACCACATAGTGAATGGAAAACCATTATGTATAACAATTAAAAAGTATTATAAAACTACATAAAACATTCTCATATTTTTACCTCTCAAAAAATCGCCTTGCTTTTAAAAAAAATTTCCTCTAAATTACTTCGGGCACAAAATTACTTGTGTCAAAATGGTCTTTAAAAAATTGAGATTGAATTACTAAAGTTATATCTGTTTCACTAAAAAAACTAAGAGATAAATACCCTGTTGCATAAAAATTAAAGAATTTTCGGCAGCCTTAATATTAAAGCGTTGCTTTTTTATTGCTTAAGAGGGTATTTCCCTCTTAGTTTGACATGAGTTACAGAGGAAAAACTTTATCGTTTTGCTCTCGGGCAAAACACCAACCGTCCTACAAAGGACATAGGAAAGAAGGACTGTTATCATGAATATCATTCACGACCTGACAAAAGAGATCTTCACACCCAGCAACGTGGCCGATCTGGCCAAGAATATACCAGTGGCCATCAGCTACTTCAACTTCGGCAAGTTCGATGCGTCGGACTGGACAAAACACCTCGCAAGCTTGAAGTCCTTGTTTGTCACCTACGACAAGGATGGCAAAGATCCGCAGATCATCATGTATGCAAGTGACAACTTCTCTCCAAAGGATATCATCGCCGACATCAACCGAAAGGATATCATCCCGATTCACGCCAGCGTCCCGGTACGACTTCCGATAAACAGCATCGCGACAGTCTGTTTGCTCGGACAAGAGATTCGAAATACCAGGCCAGAACTCGTGAATCTCATCACCCTCTTCGGCTACATTACCCCCAAGCCAACCATCAGCTATGATATCTTCGTTTCAGAAGCGAAGATGCATGTTTCCATGAACGGCAAAGTCAAGATGGTCAATTTGCCGGATGCGGAAGGCACCAAACGTATCGTAATCGATACCACGAATGGAACCCTGTACGCGCTGACAAACACCGGCTATGTTCCCGGCATGATTACCTCCGATGGCACCGTTCGCTGGGGTACAATCAACACCCCGCCGAGTGTCGAGTTCATCGAAGACGTGTTCAAGACCTATACCACCACCCGCACCCACACCTCCTAGTATCCACTAACGACACCCGAGACAAAGCCATTCAAGTTCAATCTTAATCAAAAAAAGATCGATACTTGGACCAAGCTCCCACCAGTCTCGGGATGCGAAAACCAGTAAGATTTAAAGGCCGATGCTTCACGCATCGGCCTTTTTTCAACTTGATTTTTTTAGGAAAAAGGGCAAAATCTTACCACACCTTATATTATGGAATTTTCTAATTCTCAAATCACCAAAGAAACTGACCGCCTTTTTAAAAATCTTTCAAAAACAAACTGGTCAAAATCAGATTGCAAAATAATTGCGCCCATAACTTTAGAGATAAATAAGCTCAAAAAAGAAAAAGATACAATTATCCTCACTCACTCATACATGACGCCAGATTTAATGTATGGAATTGCAGATTTTATAGGTGATTCGTATGGATTAAGCAAGTTGGCTTCAGAGACTAAAGCAAAGACAATACTGTTCTGTAGCGTTTATTTTATGGCGGAAACAGCAAAAATTTTAAATCCAAAAAAAACTGTAATCGTGCCCGCCATTGCAGGATGCTCTTTAGCAGAATCCATCACCCCGGAAGATGTACAGAATATGCGAAAAAAGTATCCAACAGCAGGTATAGTTTGCTACGTAAACACCTCAGCTGCAGTAAAAGCTGAATGCGATGTATGTTGCACTTCATCAAACGCACTCAAAATAATAGAAGCTATGCCTCAGAAAAAAATCATCTTTTTACCAGATGCATTGATGGCGAAAAACCTACAACCTCTCACAAAAAAACAGCTCATTAGCTGGCATGGAACATGTATTGTTCATGAAGAGTTCTCTCCAAAAACAGTTGATGAAATTCGCATTGAATATCCGAACGTTAAAATCCTCGCTCACACAGAATGCAATCCGGCAGTAATCGCAAAAGTGGATATGGCAGGCGGAACCGAAGGAATGATTAAATATATAGAAAATACCAATACAAAAAAATTCATGTTAGTAACTGAATGTGGGCTTACAGATAGAATAAAAGTTGAATACCCAAACAAACAAATAGTCGGCTCATGCGCACTTTGCCCATATATGAAAAAGATAATGCTAAAAGATGTACTTCAAGTACTCAAATCACCTCGCAAAGACCAAATAATCGACCTACCAGCGGATGTTATGAAAAAAGCAAAGAAGAGTTTAGATAGGATGGTAAAAATTGTGGAGAAATCCAAATAATTTTCAAATTATATACCACCATAGTCCTCAGTATAATTAACTGAACCTCTTTTTTTATAGCCCTCAAATAGTCTCATTAGTAAGACTCCATTTTCACCTGCTGTTGAAATTTCTTTTTGTAAAATTTTCAAATTCCCATCAAAATAACATTTTGTACCTTTTATATAAGATAACCACTCATCACTAATACCTTTAAAAGCAACTTCAAGAGATTGACTTAAAAAACTTTTAGCCTCTTTATAACCCCCCATAAAAGCTTTTTGTTGTGCGATATGAAATAATTCAAAGCTAATAGAATTCCAATAAAGCACCTCTAATGAAATTCCTATAAATTCTTGTTGTCTATCTAATAATGATTCAAGGCATTTAAATGCATTCTCCGTATGATTTGGAGCACTTTGATCCATCTTAAATATTTCATCTAAAAACTTTAATAATTCAACCTGATCTTCACCTACTTATATTTCATCATCACTTGATTTTTCAGACATAAATAATAAATTTAAGTAATTTTTCCACCCCCCAAACATATATCTCCATCACCCGCCTGACCGTCAGACAGATAAAAAACCGCAAACTGCCCCGGCGCAATGCCATGAACAGGCTCTTTGAGGGTAACATGCAATCGGTCTCCTTCCTGTTTTACGGTGCATAGGTGAATAGACGCACCATGACGAACTTTCACCCGCAATTGGGAATTGTGTATTGGGAATTGTGTATTTTTTTGGGCTTTGAGTTTTGAATTTTGAGTTTTTGGCGCAATCCAATTAATTTCAGCTACATCAAAATCAGACCGATATACCTCACTAGGATCATACCCATTCGCCAAATAAATCACATTCTTCTCCGCATCCTTACCAACCACAAACCACGGTCCACCCGACAACCCCAAACCTGTTCGCTGGCCAATTGTATAAAACCAATGACCCTTATGTTCCCCAACAATATCAGAAGTCCCCTGCTCCACGAAATCTCCAGGCTTTTCACCCAAATGCTCCTTTATAAATTCGCGATATGGAATTTTACCCAAAAAACAAATCCCCTGACTATCCTTCCGTTTCTTATTCGGTAAATCATATTTCTCCGCCAACTCACGAACTTCTGATTTTTTGTATTTGCCAATTGGAAAAAGCGCACGGCTTAATTGTTCCTGAGAAAGATAAGAAAGAAAATATGTCTGATCTTTAATCGGATCCGGAGCAGTTTTAAGTAAATACTCACAATCTTGGGACGTGAGACGTGAAACCTGAGATGTGAGACATGAGACTACTTGAGACTCGCACTCGCACTTGAGACTACAATTAGGTACTTGAGACTCGCACTCGCACTTGAAACCAGAAATTGGCACTTGAGACTCGCACTCGCACTTGAGACTAACCCGAGCGTAATGCCCAGTAGCCACTTTCTCAAACGAATCATCGATTTTGGAGTAAAAATGTCCAAATTTTATCAGTTGATTACAAAAAATATCAGGATTCGGAGTTCTGCCAGCTTTGCACTCATTAATAGTATAGGTAACAACATTATCCCAATATTCTTTCTGCATACTAATAACCTCCAAAGGCACATCTGCATCTTCGCAAACCTGTCTAACATAACTCAAATCCTCCTCCCAAGGACACTCACCTAAATACGCCAACTCGTCCTCCAGCCATATCTTTAAATAAAAAGCTGTCAGTTCATGCCCTTCGTCTTTCAATAACCGCAAAGCCACCGAACTATCCACACCCCCTGATATCAACATAGCTATCTTCATAATAATAACAGTTTACCGTAATCTAAATTACAGGCAATAGTTGAACAAGTCTGGTAAAATGTAAATGAATAACTCTTAATTATCCATTCTCCGTAGTATTATTAAGCCCTTCGCGACACTACATAAAAGTAATAGCATTACATAACTTTACTACGAAGGATGAATTAATTCTTAACTTTTAATTAGAAGATATGCCTGATTTTATGAACTTGTTAATCTTAATGGTCGTCGTCTGGACAGCTGGTAAAATTTTCCGGTCTCTTAACCTACCAGTGGTTTTCGGTGAGTTAATAGGAGGTATTATTGTAGGCCCGGCACTTCTTGGACTTGTATCACCAGATAGCGAAACGATTAAAGTATTGGCAGAACTCGGCATCTTCTTCCTTATGCTCCATGCAGGATTGGAAACTAATCATAAAGAACTTTTCAAAGCCTCCAAAAAATCCATATTAGTTGCTTTAGGCGGAATATTTTTATCATTCAGCGGAGGATATTTTGTAGCACAAGCATTCGGACAGTCTTTCGAAGCATCATTATTTATAGGAATGGGACTTTCTATCACCGCAATTGCAATGACAACCAGAGTATTCAAAGACTGTAAAATTCTTCATACAAGAGCCAGCAACATAACGTTAGGCGCAGCCGTAATGGAAAATATTATAGCCCTAATTATGTTCTCCATAATTATTAATATCGCAGAACAAGGACAGATTTTACTTATTCCATTGCTGTGGCTAATTGTAAAAGTAATTCTATTCTTCGGAATCGTTGTATATGCAGGATGCAAAGGATCTCATTATTTAAATAAAATTATCTACTTTGGCAATAAAGGATTCACGTTAACTCTAATAATCGCATTAATCATGGGGCTGATTGCGGAAGCAATTGGTTTACATATGATTATCGGTGCTTTTCTCGCCGGCTTATTTATGCACGAAGAAGTATTGGATAAACGTGTGTTCGATAAGATTGAAGATCGCATTTATGGTTTAAGCTACGGATTCTTCGGACCAATATTCTTCGCTAGCCTGGCTTTCCATCTGGATCCATCCATATTCGTAAAAGCACCCTATTTCTTAATCGTAATTGTTACCGTAGCGATATTTGGAAAAGTAATCGGAAGCGGACTTGTAGCAAAATTACTTAAATTAAAAACATCCGAATCACTCATTGTCGGACTCGGAATGAATCATCGCGGTGCCGCAGATTTGGTTATCGCAACTCTCGGTCTTCAACTAGGAATAATTAATCAGGACGTATTCTCAATACTCGTTGCTATGGCATTTATAACAACAATTTTCTCTATTATGACTTTGTCGAGATTAACCAAAAGGATTGAAGAGGAATAGATTACTTACCAAAAAACTGAGTATCCATTTTTCTGAGTTTTTTTAGTAAACTTTTAGCTTGAATTTTCTTCTTCTTATCAATTGCATCCATATATCTATTAATTAAATCTTTTCTGCCTTCATTAAATAAATGTTCAAAAATTTCAATTACTAATCTTGGAAGCATGATATCAATATCCGCTAAAAATCTTTCCATCTTCTCCTTTGGTATTTTAGTATATAATAAATATACATATGCATAAACAGGATGTGCTCTTAAAAGCGAAATGGTCAAATTGCATCCTAAATTGAAATCAGATTGCCTTTCAATCCTACTCATGCCACGTAATTGATCATTAATAAATTCTGCAACAATATCTGCCTGTATCTCAGGTTCATCTCGAATTGAATCAAAATCTAAATATACTTCCAAATGCTCTTCTTTAATTCCCACAGGAAAATAGTAAGGATGACTTTTACCCCTACCTTCCAATAACTTAAAATATTTCCTTACAGCATCTGATCCAAGTTCACTAACAATTAAAACCTCATTATTAATCTCTGAAAAAAGTTCCCTCATGCGTTTAATTTCAGAAGCACCAATTCTAGACTTGTTCAATATCTCATCCAGTTCATTTAACATATCTCCTTTTAAAATTGATTCCATTAGTTCCACTGAACCTTTGCCACTTGAAACCTTGTTATCCAAAGTCTCACGAATCAAATTCCTTTGATCTTCAGTAAAACCCTGATCGTCCTGCAACTCTTCAAGGCGCAATACTGCAACACTAGGGTTAGACCTGTATCTTTCTAATCCATACCTCATATAAAAAAATGTAAAAGGCGATTATGCTAACACCTTTTAAATCTAATATCAAATAACTGTGACTAACTCATCTGAAATCTATATATCGCTCTACCCACTGCCTGATTCTCACGTGAATATTTCAATACATATTTATCTCGTAATAAAGCTGTGCTTTTAAAACCCAGACTCTCGATCTTCTCTACAGTCTTACTCATATCCACCTCATCTCCATTCCTCAATCTAAAAAACGGCAAACCCGCCACAATAGGTCCTCCGAATTCCATGTTTTTCAGATTTTCAAAAAACTTGACATATAAATCATCCAAATCCGAGATTATCTGATTCAGTTTATCAGAATTTATATGCTGATTATGTGGAATCCCCAGATCACCCTCAAACGCAATCGCCTCATAATCCGATTTAAATGGCTTTGTTGCGTCATGAGTAAATAATTCTGCCTCAGCTTTTTGACCAAGCCATTCAACATTTTTTTTTGCACCATCAACTCGGTCAGAATCAATATCTGAACCAATCATATCTCGCCCCATTAGCAAACCTTCCATAACAAGCGTTCCACTACCGCAAAACGGATCCCAAATCTTACCACTAACACCCGTAAGATTTATGAGGATCTGAGCTAATTTAGGTGGCAACATACCCATCTCCATATCACGAAACGGCTTATCAAAATCGCGCTCACTGTATGCATCAATATCCTGCACACCGACAACTTCACCAATCAAGAAAGCCTGATTGGTTTTTGCGACTATAATTTCAATCCCCTTCTCTTTTATTGATTTGTACTGAGCAGCAGAAATATTTTTGAAATCATTGTTAATAAATCTAGATTTCACCCCATCTGCTTGTAATTTCTTCTTCAATTTCAATAAAATCGGACGTAATTGCTTCTCTGAAAAGCTGTAAACCGACAATCCATATTCCAACTTAATATCCTTGTAATGAGAAAAAAGAACATCAGAAAGAACATCTACTTGATTTCCCATATCCGATTCACCAACCACCTTGGCACATTTAATTGAGCCCCCCAAACGGTTGAATTCAGCTTGATCAATCTCCAATTCAGACTCCATAACAGCAAAACTATCACCCCCCCTCCGCACATCAGCCTTCGGATACCGAGTTTTTAGCTCCGCGATTGAGAGATCTGGATGCTTGCCTAATATGAATATATATGTTGACATCTGAATAAATTGAATGTAAAATACCCCACCATTAAAGCGCAAAACCGCCTTCCCGACAATGTATTTTATTTTGGGAAGATTTTATGTCGTTATATAAAAACAGATATCGGGTTGAGTCAACTAGATGGAAACATTGGGATTATTCATCAAACGGAGAGTATTTCATCACAATTTGCACAAAAAACAGAAATCCATATTTCGGAAAAATAAGAAATGGTGTAATGGGATTAAATGAGATTGGAAACATGACCGCAATTTATTGGCAAAATATTCCATTACATTTTCCATTCGTCGAATTGGGCCCATGGGTTGTAATGCCAAATCATGTTCACGGGGTGATTATAATCAATAACGGAGAATCCCAACCCTGTAAAAACGCGATTAATCACATCTCTACAAATGGCGGTATTACCGGTAAACACAACCCTATAGAAAAATACGTTAGGAGAAATCGTTCGATGGCTTAAAGGTCAAACATCGTACGAAATACACAAAAACATCCAACCTGATTTCTCATGGCAACCGAAATTCTGGGATCATTTGATTACAAATGATGTTGCCTCCGAAAAAATCGAATTCTACATTTTTAATAATCCACATAAGTGGAACGAAGACCACAACAACCCAACAAATTTATGAATATAACCTATTTATCATGATCAAACCTAAACATATCAACCTCATCATCTCAATCACCCTAATCCTCACAATCGGCTTACTTACCGGCTACTGTTTTGGATATTACCGCGCTAACCGAAATCACTTTCCTGAAATCAAATTTGTAAAGGATATTAATCAGGGAACTGCAACAGTAAAACTGATGGAAGTAAAAAATGGAAAACTAATTGGCGAAATTGTCGGACAAAATACTCGAATCGCCTACAACTCAAACAATATTATTGATTTAAATATTGGGGATAGTTTTGAAATTCCGATTAACCAAATCAGCCTGCAATCATATTACAAAGCACAAGACATTCCCAAAGACACTCAATTTATCTCAAGTAGTAAGGGTAAATATTACTATTCAATTTTTGATAAACGCGCATTAAATATCAGTCAAAAAAACCGTATTTACTTTTCAAATTCAAATGATGCGGAAAAAATGGGATATATTAAAAAATAGTCAGCTTGCTTATCAGTCAGTAATTTTGATACAATTAATAAGAAAATAAACAAATAAAAAATGATTGCATTACACTCATCTTCTCTACATAAATACGGACTAAACCGTATTTTTGAATTTATCAAAAAAGCTGGTTACGATGGCATAGAAATAGCAGTAAATAAAAATAATTACGATACTCAAAACGCTGAATATATTAAAAAACTATCCAACGAATTCAAAATACCTATCGTAGCATTACATGCACCCACAAACGGAAGTCAAAAAAGCGTAAAACATGTTGTTGATATGGCTGTTTATCTAAAATGCCCTGTTGTTGTAATTACTCCTCCAAAATTGACTGACTTTAAATTTACTAGATGGCTAAAAAAGGAAATCCCAATGTTAAGAAAAAAGAAACACATAGATATTGCATTAGCTAACACAGGAGGCAAAACATTCTTAGGCTTTTTACCTGAACGAGCATTAAATAATGTAGAAGATTTGAAGAAATTCGGCATGGTTGCCCTAGATTGCTCCATGACAGCTTCAAAAAAACAGGATTTAATACGTTTCTACGAACACCTCAAAAAACTAATAGTCCACGTACACCTATCCAACGTAAAAAGAAGAAAAGAATACTCATTGCCAAATGAGGGCATACTACCATTAGAAAGCTTCTTAAAAAAATTAAAAGATAATAAATTTGATGGAGCCTTAAGTGTTCGTGTCCGTCCCGCAGAGCTTTCCGCAGGAGAAGATGACATAGTTGTTAAAAAGCTAAAGAAAGTTAAGGAATTCATTGAGGAATACTCTTAAAAGTCTCAAGTGCAAGTGCGAGTCTCAGGGAGTTTTTTGCTCTTGAGACTTAAGACTCGCACTCGCACTTAATTGGGTTTGACTTTTTCCTCCCATGCCATTAAGCTAGCTAAGCCTTTTAATCGAAGATAAGTATGTTAAGTAAAGGAAACAAACGCAAAGCTCACAAACGTCATGGCTTTCAAGCTCGTATGGCAACCAAAGGTGGGCAAAAAACAATCAACCGTAGACGCAGCAAGGGGCGTAAAAAGCTCAGTGTTGTTTAACCTATGCTGAATAAAAACAATCGTATTGGCAATAAAAAGGTTATTGAAAAATTATTCAGAAAGGGTAATCTTTTTAAAACCGAATTTCTGATTTTTAAATACGATAAAGTAGAAAATCTCCCTCAATTCGCTGTTAGCGTAAGTAAAAAGAATCATAAGAAGGCAACTAAGAGAAATCGACTTCGACGCCAAATATATGAGGTACTTAGAATGAATCTACCGAATCTTAAAAACAATATTATAGCTCTAGTAATCGCTCGACCAACGACAGCTGACCACAAGATGAGCTTTCAGGACTTCAATCAGTGCGTTAAGACTTTTTTTAATACCGTCAAATAATATGCAAAATAAATTTTTTCGCTTCCTATTCTTTTTTCTAATCTTCCTGATAGTGCTTCAGTTATTTAGTAATAAGGATGTAAACGAAGTAAACAAAAACGATGACATCCTAATTAGCTCTAAGTCTAAATTTGTTATCGGTAAAGAAGTAGTAGTTAAAATAAAAAATAGAAGAGATAAAACCATAACTATTACTAATAGTTGCCCTAACAATCCTCTTTTGGTAGAATTTTATGAAAATGGAGAATGGAGTGGAAAAAATATAACGCTAAAAAATACTTCAGTCTGTGAACAATTAAAAGATTTAAGCATCGAACCAGGCAAAACAGAGACACTTGGTTTTGGATTATGGAATCAAGATCTATTTGAATATACAGGTAAATATAAAATTTCTTATGTAATAACTGTTAATGAAAAAGAGAGAAAATACTCACACGAAATAGACGTTGTTGAACCTTCTTTTATTCGCAAGGGATGGAATACACTTCTTTACAAACCAATTTTTAATACACTGTTTTTTCTAGTTGATAAATTACCAGGTCATAGCCTTGGTTGGGCGATTATTTTCCTTACTCTACTCATAAAAATTATCCTTCTTGGACCAAACCAAAAAGCTCTCAAATCACAAAAAGCGCTACAAAGAGTTCAGCCACAGCTTGACGCTTTAAAGCAGAAATATAAGAACGATCCCCAAAGACTGTCTAAAGAGACAATGGCTATCTGGAAGAAGTATAAAGTAAGTCCTATGGGTAGTTGTCTTCCTATGTTAATTCAATTCCCTATACTAATTGCCCTATTTTATGTTGTTAAAGGTGGTCTTAATATTACCAACCCTGACATGTTCTACGAACCACTAAAGAATTTTGACCTGCAAATGGTTAATCCTATCTTTCTTGGCTTATTAGATTTAACGAAAGTAAATGTAATAATTTTACCCATTGTAATCGGTGGACTTCAGTTTTTTCAAATTCGATTAAGCTTTGCAAAAACCAAACAAAGCTCAAATACCCCCATGCCTGCAATGAACAAAATGATGCAATTTTTCCTACCGGTAATGATTGCTGTATTCACGGCCAGCGTGCCTGCTGCCGTTGGTTTCTACTGGGGCACATCAACCCTATTCGCAATAGGACAACAAATCGTCGTAAATCGCTCAAAAAACTAGCCACAAATTCACAAGATTTTACGAATTGTCAGAATGATCAGGGTTACAGGATTGAAAATTAGAAATTTATATTGTATGTTTATGTTATTAATTTAAATACTATGGAATTATTAATAAAAGAAACCTTAGAAAAACTTCTTAATATTTTAGGAATATCATACACAGGTGTAAAAATTACTAAAGAGAAGGAAAATGTCTATTATACCGAAATCGAAACTGAAAATACGAGCCTACTAATTGGATGGCACGGTGAAACAATAGCATCCATTCAACATATTTTAAAAAGCCTTCTATGGAAACAGGGTGTAGAGAGTAAAACACAGGTTATAGTAGATGTAGATGGATACAAGAAAAGACAGGAGGATAGTGTTATCCGCTTAGCTGAACGTAAAGCAGAAGTAGCTATAGCCGATCAAATAGAAATCAAACTTCCTCCAATGAATCCATATTTCCGCCGTAAAGTTCATCTTCATCTAGCAGAAAGTGATAAATATAAAAATCTTGTTAGCACGGATAGTGTGGGCGAAGGAGAGCATAGGCAAATTAAGATTGTACCTAAATAATAAACAGTATCAATTTTTAACTTCCTCCCTCCCCTAAAAATCAACAGACTCTTTTAAAATGCCTTGACAATGGCACAATTCTATATACAATGTCTTAGGTTTTTTCAAGTAGTTGTTCAGTCAAACACTCACAACCATCAATAGGAGCCACATAATGTTGAAGCCTCTAAACTTTTCCTTCACCTGCACCAAGACAGCAAAGTCTGGTGCAATAGAACTGAAACGTAAGTTCAGAAAGGACGTTCACGTCCGATGGGTTACCAATACACCCGAAGTGAAAGTAACACCCAGAAGGGAGAAAATTTCGGACAGTATTCGCACCTTTGCGACATTTTTGCTCAGTATGGAAACCCCCGCATAGGCGCTTCGCCGCTAAACAGCGAGCAAGCCCTTCACCACCACAACCGAAGAAACCACCCAACCAGGCAGCGGATATAAAAAATCCGCTGCCTCTTTTTTTCGTTTCATAAAAAAAGAGGAAAATCGAAATCTCGCTTCACTCGCAAAATCGAAAACCTGCCTGCCGATAGGCAAGGTCGAAGGAATATTAAAATTCGAAATCTAAATTTTTAAACATTTAAACATTCTCACTTCGTATTTGTTTCGATTTTCGAACTTCGATATTCGATTTTAAACAGCACAAAAACCCATTCATAAAATTAAACAATCACTTACCATTTAAGCCGTTTAAGAGCATCCTTCGCAGCCTCTTGCTCCGCCTGCTGTTTACTACCACCTTTCCCTTTACCAACAACCCTATCATCGATATAAGCTCCCATAGTAAACATTTTATCATGATCCGGACCTTCATCATGCAAAAGCTGATAAAGTGGAGTAACACCTACCTTATCCTGAGCAATTTCCTGAAAATGCGATTTTGCATCAATATGCTCCCCTTTCTCTAAAATACCCTTCAAATGTACAAGTAAGAACTTCTCAATAAATATTTTAGCCTTTTCATATCCAAGTTCTAAATAAATCACCCCTACAACCGCCTCAAACGTATTAGCAAGAAGATAATCTTTTTCTCTTCA